>CAYWMF010000080.1:0-6918 GCA_964459175.1 uncultured Oscillospiraceae bacterium | reverse complement strand
CAAGTACTTTTTGAAATTATTTTCAAAAATTTTTTTCGACTCACTTTTCAGTGTGGATTGCGCTCGTTTCAAGCTGTTCACTTGAGTGGGCGACTTTATTATTATATCACACTTTTTTGTTTTTGTCAAGGGGTTTTTGAAATATTTTTTCAAAAAACTTTTTTGACTCAACTTATCAAGTGTGTGCTGCCGGGGTGTTCCCCTCGACTGCTTGAATATTATAGCACATTTATCCGCATTTGTCAAGTGTTTTTTGACAATTTTTTTAATTTTTTCTATTTTTTTCGTCAACATCTACATATATGCCCTTTCTAATCTGTGCAATACTACATATAGAACCCTTATTTTAAAAAATCTCGTCTTGCTATTGTCTTTTCCGCAAATTTATAGTATAATATAGTAAAACAATCCGCAGGAGGCGCGTATGAACACTATCGGCGACGGCTTTTCCCTGTCCCGCATCGGCGGGCTTGATATAATAACCGACGATCGGCTGGCGGCGCTGGGCGTGCCGCACGGCTTCACCACCCGTGCAGGAGGCGTGAGCACGGGCGAATTCGCATCGCTCAACCTCGCCTACTCCGCAGAACGGCAGGATTCTGCCGAAAATGTGGACAAAAACTTCGACATTCTGTTGAAAGCCTTCGAAACACCGCCACATAACGCCGTCATGACCCATCAGCTTCACACCGACAATGTGGAAATCGCAGATGCGCTCGGCGGAGTCGGCTTTACACGGCCCCTGTTCGAAAACGGCGTTGACGGTCTGATTACCGCCACCGACGGCCGCCTTTTGACGGTTCGCATGGCCGATTGCCTGCCGATTTTGCTGTACGACCGCCGCACCGGCGCCGTTGGCGCGGTGCATTCCGGTTGGAAAGGCACGATAGCCCTCATCGCTGCCAAGGCTGTGGAAAAAATGTCTTTATTATATAATAGTAGGAAATCCGACATTCTCGTTTCGTTCGGTCCATCGGTGGGCAGCTGCTGCTATGAGGTCGGCGAGGAGTTCCGCGCGGCATTCATTGGCGCCCATTCCGACGTGCTTGAGTCGGCATTCGAGCGACGCGGCGGCAAGCTGTACGCCGATATGCGCCGAATAAACCGCATTCTGCTGGAGCGCGCGGGCATTCCTTCTGAAAACATCGCAGTTTTCGCCCCCTGCACCTGCTGCAATCCCGACCTGTTTTTCTCGTACCGTCGGCAAAAAACACAACGCGGAACCCACGCCGCCGTGATAAAATGCAAGAGGTTAAGTTAAAATGATTAAAATTATCCATTTTTCAGATACACATTTCGATCGTCCGTTCGAGCTGGTAACGCCCGAAGCCTTTTCGTCACGCTATGCCGAGCTGAAAAGCTCCTTCGCGTCGCTGATGCTGCACATCAACCGCTATGAAATCGACATTGCGCTGATGGCGGGCGACCTTTTCGACGCCGAAACACTGTCCAGCGACACGCTGAGCTTCATCAAGCGCGAAATAGCCTCCTGCCCGAAATGCCGCTTTTTCATCGCACCGGGAGATGCCGATCCGTACGGCGAAAGCTCGCCCTACGCCGGTAAATGGCCCGACAACGTACATATATTTAAGAGCCCGCGCCTCGAGCAGGTGAAGCTGGACGAGCTCAACTGCGACATTTACGGTGCCGCCGTGACCAAAGCAACCTCCTCCGTCAACCCCATGGACGATATCGAGCCGTTCGCCGTCAACCGCACGAATTTGCTGGTTATCCACGGTGAAACCGACTCCACACGCGACGGCGTGTATCGGCTGGAGCCCGCGGCTTTGCGCGACAGCGGCTTTGACTACATCGCCTTGGGTCATCATCACGAGGCAACCAACCCCGCCGTCATCGAAAATTACGCCTACAGCGGCGCGCTGACCGGCCACGGCTTTAACGAATGCGGCAACAAGGGCGCACTGCAAATTCTTGTCGAAAGCGGCAAAATCACGGTGCGCGACGTGAAATTTTCTTCGCATTCCTACATCAAGCTGACCGTTGACATAAGCGACCTGCACCGCTACGAAAACGCCGACGAGGCCATCGCCGCCCGCATCGACGAAAAAATCGCCGAGGTGCTGGGCAGGCGCACAAAAATCGAAAGCATTTCCATAATGATAACGCTTGTCGGCAAGATAAGCGAGGACATCAGCTATAATTTTTCCACAATACGCAAGCTTGTCGAAAACGCCTCCGACCCCATCATTCGCGACGAGGTAACCATTGTGCCCAAATCGCCGCTGTTGGCGGGCGTAAAGGCCGGAATAGCCGAGGAAGCGCGCGAAAGGGGCTGGCCCGAGCTCAGCGAGCGCGCCGTCAAGCTTATAGTAAACGAGCTGCATAATACGAAAGGAGCCGAGTGAGCGCCATGCAAAAGGCATTAACCGTAATCGGACTTCATATAATCCGCTTTGCCGCCATCACCGAGCAGGTTTTCAGCTTCCGTGACGGCGTGAACGTGATATACGGCGAAAATCGAAGCGGCAAAACCACGCTTTGCGAATTCATACGCTTTATGTATTACGGCTTCGAGGGGCGCGACCCGCAGGATTATTACCCCTACGGCTCGGACAATCGCTCGGTCTGCGGCAGTATGACGGTAAAATACGGCGCGCGTGAAATCGAAATTTTCCGCGAAAAAGGCGTGCAGGGCGAGGTTATCGCCGTGACCGACACCGAAAAAGGCGCGCCGCTGGACATAGGCAAAAAAACGCCCGGCGAATATTTTCTCGGCGTCACGTCGGCGCTGTACGACAAATCCCTCTACTGCCCGCAGGACATGGCGGGGCTGGTATCGTCGGGCGACCTGATAAACTACGAAAAGGAGCTCATCTGCGCCTATTCCGGCGAGGAGAGCTTTTCGGAGCTGCCGTCGGCGCTGGAAAAACGCAAGGCAGAACTTAAAAACCCCGACAAAACCGGCAAAATCGACATTGCGTTGGCTGAGCGTGAGCAGCTGGACGGCGACCTTGCCGCCGCGATAGTCAAGCAAAACGAAATAATAAATATCGAATCGGTCATCGCCGAAACCTCGTCAAAGCTTTTGGAGGCCGAAAAGAAAATCGTGCTGGCAAAGGCCGACATCGAGAGTCTGCACGAAATGCACGTGGACGAAAATCTGCGCCATCTGGCCGAGGCTGAAAACGACTGCGCCCAAAAGCGCGAAAATTACGAAAAGCTGGCACGCGATGCCGTCGAGCCCGCGTTTCTGGCGCAGGCAGAAAGCGATTATGCGGCGCTGTGCAAAAAAAGCGAGGAGCTTGAAACTCTGGAAACCCGCCTTGCCAACACAAAATCCAACCTCGACCTGCACACCGAAATGATCGACACCGGCGAATATGACGAGGAAACGCTGGAGGATGTTTCTTGCAGCCTCGAAAACCGCGCAAAAGCGGCGCGCGGACTGGTGATTTTCGCGCTTCCGACCTTCGCTGTCAGCGCCGTCGCGCTGGCGGTGCTGTACGCTTGGCTCAAGCTTCCGCTTAACCTGTCGCTGGGCATTTCCGGCGGTATTTTGGCGCTGTCGCTGAGCGGCTTCATCGCCGCTGCGGCCTTGATGCTTTCAAAAAGGCTGTTATACCGAAGCGTCGGCATGACCTCCGCCGAGGAATTCGAGGAAGCCTATGAAACGATGCGCTCGCTGTCGCAAACCACCGACCTTTACCGCTCCACCTATCAGGACGAGGCGCGCGCTTTCAAGGAATACGCCTCCGACTACTCCGCCGCGCTGGCACAACTGGCGCGAAAGCTGTCGCTCAACGCCGACGCCGTGACTCTCGGCGACATTGCCAAACGCATTGACGCCCTCAGAACAGCCGCCGAGCTTGCCCGCCGCGCCGAGGAGGAATATAAGGCGGCCGAAAAGCGCCTGAACGAGCTGGGCACCTCCGGCAAGCGCTCCAAGGACGAGCAAAATGCCGCGCTTTTGAGAAAACGCGAGCGCGAGCTCAGCTGGTACACCAATCAGCGTGAGGCGCTGTTTGAAAAGAAGCGTTCGCTGGAAGAGATTTTTTCAACGGCTGTCATTCACACCGAGCGCCCGGTTTACATCAAAACCCGCCTGGACGAGCTCAACGCGCGTCTGGCGGAATACACCCGCGATTACGACGCTTTGAACATTGCCGCCGAGGTGCTGGACGACGCGCTGGGCGTGATGCGCTTCCGCATAAAGGATCATCTTGCCGACGGCGTGAACCACAATATAAAATTCGCCCTCAAGGAAAACGAAAGCTTTTTGGTGGACGACAATTATTCGTTGCAATACAAAAATTCCTCCCGCCTGATCCCGGTTTTCACCGACAGTGTCGCCCGCTCTTCCCGTGCGGCAAAGGGTATCAGTCGCAGTCTTTGCGAAATGGCGGCGATTTCTCTGCGGCTGGCGCTGGTCGAGCTGCTTGAAACCGACACCGCCGCCGCCGTGCTGGACGAGCCCTTTGCCTTTATCGACCCCGAGGGCGAGGAAAAAATGATCAAAAAGCTGGCAAACTCCAATATAACCCAGGTTTTCCTGTTCACCTCGCACCACGTTCCCCACGCGGAAGAAAAATATAACCTTTTGAAATTGAATTTTTAATATCATGATTACACTATCCTCCCCCGTGCAATATGTAAAGGGTATCGGCGAAAAGCGCGCCGAGCTGTTGAAGCGCCTCGGCGTGGAGACCGTCGGTCAGCTTATCGCCCTTTATCCGCGCGCCTATGAGGACCGCAGTGTCATCACGCCGGTCAGCGAAATCAACCGCACCGACACGGTGTACAACCTGCTTTTGACAGTGGGCGAGGCGCCGCGCACGGTTCGCATAAGCGGCGGACGGCAGATGCTGTCCTTTCGCGCCTACGACGATACGGGCGTCGTAAAAATAATATTTTTCAATCAGCCCCACCTCAAGGATGCCTTCGCGCCCGAGACGGTGTTCCGTTTTCGCGGCAAAATCACCAATAACAACGGCTCCGCCGCGCTTATCTGCCCGACCTACGAAAAGGACGACGGCATGCTCCGCGGCATTGTGCCGATATATCCGCTCACGGCGGGGCTCACCGCCAAGGCGCTGTCAACGGCGATAAAAAATGCGCTGGACGAGCTGAGCTTCGACGATTACCTGCCGCCCGAAATAATCAAAAAAAACAGCCTGTGCTCGCTGGATTTCGCCATTCGCGGCGTTCACCTGCCCGAAAGTTCGCAGACGCTGGCCGAGGCCACCCGACGGCTAAGCTTCGACGAATTTTTTCTTTTCAGCCTTTCACTGCTCAACATGCGCCGCAAAAGCCGCGTCATGACCGCCGAAAAAATGTCCAAGGTTCGGCTTGAAACCCTGCTTTCCAAGCTACCCTACACCCTGACCGACGCGCAAATGCGCGCCGTCGCGGATATCGAGCGCGACCTCGTCGGCGAAAATTACCCGCAAAGCGATAAAATTCCCTACATGCGCCGCCTTTTGCAGGGCGACGTCGGCAGCGGCAAAACCATCGTCGCCGCCTGCGCCGTCTTTATGGCGGTGCGCAACGGCTGCCGCGCGGCGATGATGGCGCCCACCGAAATTCTGGCGCAGCAGCATTTTCACGATATGCAACCGCTTTTCGCCTCGCTCGGCATACCCGTGGCTCTGCTCACCGGCTCCACCACTCAGTCCGAACGCAAGCGCCTTACCGCGCTTTTGCAAACCGATTCGCGCGAAAGTCCGCGCTTTATCATCGGCACCCATGCGCTGTTGGAGGACTATGTCCAAATTCCGCGCCTCGGGCTGATAATCACCGACGAACAGCACCGCTTCGGCGTCAACCAGCGCGAAAAGCTGGCAGGCAAGGGCGGCGGCACCCATGCGCTCATCATGTCGGCAACCCCCATTCCCCGCACACTCGCGATTTTCCTGTTCGGCGATTTGGACATTTCGGTTATAAACCGACTCCCGCCGTCGCGCCAAAAGGTGGACACCTTTTTGGTCAACGAAAGCTACCGCACCCGCGTAAACAACTTCATTTTGAAGCAGGTCTCCGCCGGCCGCCAGGTATACATCATCTGCCCGCTCATCGAGGACGAAAGCGGTGAAAGCGAGCTCAAAAGCGCTGTGGATTACTGCAAAAACCTCACCGAAAACGTCTTTCCCAACCTCAAAATCGCGCTTTTGCACGGCAAAATGAAGCCCGCCGAAAAGGACAAAATCATGACCGCCTTTTCTCGCGGCGAATATGACCTGCTGGTTTCCACCACCGTCATCGAGGTCGGCGTCAATGTGCCCAACGCCACCCTCATGATCGTCGAAAACGCCGAACGCTTCGGTCTTTCTCAGCTGCACCAGCTGCGCGGACGTGTCGGTCGCGGCGAACACAAATCCTACTGCATTCTGATTTCCGAAAGCAAGGCCGAGCGCCTGAAATTCATGACCAAAACCAACGACGGCTTCGAAATCGCGCGCTTCGACCTCGAAAGCCGCGGCCCCGGCGACTTTTTCGGCCAACGCCAGCACGGCGACCTGCATTTTAAGTTCACCGACGGCGCCAACCTCGAAACCCTCACCGACATCAAAGCCCAAGCCGAAGCCCTGCTTGCGCACGACCCACAGCTCTCACTGCCCCAAAACCGCGCCCTGCGCCTCAAGCTCGGCGAGCTTTTCCACGCGGCCGATATGGCGGCAACGTAATTTAATTCGCAATTCGCTAACATGGAGTCACGCAAGCGTGCCCTACGGAATTTACCGTAGGGGAGCGGCTTGCTGCTCACGCAATAAAATTCGCAATTACTGTAGATTTTTCGAAGAAAATCTACCATAATGAAATCCTGCCTGCGGATTTCAATTCATGGCGTAGCCATTTCATGCGAAGCATTTCATTCGCATCCCTAATTGCGAATTAGTAACCCGTCGCTTATTCAACAAATTGAAAATTTATTAAAACTTCCATAACAAATATATTATATAA
>CAYWMF010000079.1:0-6927 GCA_964459175.1 uncultured Oscillospiraceae bacterium | reverse complement strand
TAATTCGCCTGCTTAAGCGATGCGGAGTGGACAGCGCGGCGGTGACAACCATGTATCTGGCGGACAAGGTGAGGGCGCTCGGTGACGAATACGAGGGTGTGAAGCTGACGTATTACCACGAAAATTCGCCGCTCGGCACGGCGGGCAGCGTCAAGCGCGCGGCGGTGGGCTTTGACGAGGATTTTATTGTTATAAGCGGCGACTGCATTTGCGATTTTGAGCTTGAAAGGGTTGTTGATTTTCACCGCACCGTAAACGCCGACTGTACCGTTGCGCTGGCGCGGCGCGCAGATCCGTCGGAATACGGCGTTGTGCTGTGCGGCAATGACGGAAAAATCCTGCGCTTTATCGAAAAACCCGCTTGGAGCCAGATTTTTTCCGACTGCGTGAACACCGGTATTTACATTATCAATCCGAAAATTTTGCATCTTGTGCCCGACGGCGTGAGCTACGATTTTGCAAAGGAGCTTTTTCCGCGGCTGTTGGGCGGGCGACTGTACGGCTGTGAGGTCGAGGGCTATTGGTGCGATGTGGGCAGTGTGCGCGATTATTATCGCTGTAATTTCGACGCCGCGCGCGGCAAAGTGGGCGGAATACAAAAAATACCGCTTTGCGGCGGCTCGATAATCGGTCGCGACTGCCGCATAGAGGGCGAGGCCAAGGACAGCATTTTGCAAAGCGGCGTGATTGTCGGCAAAAACAGCCGCCTTGACGGCTGTATTGTCTGCGCGGGCAGTACCATCGGCCGAAATGTCACGCTCGGACACGGCGCCGTGATAGGCGGCGACTGCGTCATCGAGGACGACTGTGTTATCGGCGAGGGCGTGAAAATATATGCCGATGTCAAAATTCCGAGGGGGAGTGTTGTTATGCATGATGTTACCAACAAAAACGAGTTTTCCGCGCTGTTCACCGACAGTGGAATTTACGGCAAAATAAGTGGCGCGCTTTCGCCCGAAAGGTGCCTTTTGCTGGGCTCTGCCTGCGTTATTCGCCGCGGCGCGCGTGTTGGCGTGATGTGTCGCGAGGACGGTGCGGCGGTGCAAGAATTGATTAAGTCTTGCCTGCTTGCCGGCGTTGCCCGCGGCGGCGGTGTTCCGCTGGAGCTGGGCGAGGGCAGTCGCCCGATGAGCTGCTACGCGGCGCTGGCGTATCGGCTGGATATAGCGCTGTATATCGACTGCGACGGCGAAAGTGTGAAGATTTATCCCGTTGGCGGTGATTCGCTCACACTGTGCGGCGAAACGGAGCGCAAAATCAAGGCCGCCCTCGACACGAGTGCCAAAAGCGGCGATTATACCGAAAAAACAGTCAAAATTTCCGGTGTGCGCGAGCTGTATGTTTCCGCATTGGCACGCTCGAGAAGCAATATGAAGGGGCTTGAATGCGCCGTTTCGGACACTCCTGCGGGCTCTGTGCTTGCCGAGGCGCTGAATATCCTCGGCGCCGATGTGCGGCTGTGCTCACCGTCGGAGCTTAACGCCGCCAAAGCCGACCGACGGCTGTGCTTTGAGATTGACGACGAAAGCCTGCGCATGTACGTCGGCGGCAATTTCAGCGCCGATTTCGAGCATATACGCGCCTGCCTGGTTCATCACAAGGCGCCGGCTTATAAAAATATCGCCCTGCCGTACTGTGCGCCGTCGGTGCTTGACGGCATTGCATATCGGCGCGGCGCACGCGTTTTTCGCTATCTTACCACTCCAACCGGCGGCGGTGACATCGGCGCCCGAAGTGTCGCGGCGGATTTCGGCCAGCTGATTTTTCGCGATGTCTGCTTTATGGCGATGCAGATGTGCGAGCTTTATGCCGAAATGAGCTTTGAAACCGACAAATTAAAGGCGCTGTTCCGTGAACTGCCGCAGTTTTCGCGCGATACCCGCGATATTGAGTACGAGGACGACAAGCGCGCCGAGCTTATGCGGCGAATTGTCACTTCCCCCACGGCCTCCGCCGAGGGCGCTCAGTTGATTTTTCGCGGCGGGCGCGCGCTGGTTATCCCGCGGCGAAGCGGCGGCTTTCGAATAATCGCCGAAGCCGTCAGCACCGAAGCGGCGCGTGAAATATCCTTTAAAACCGAAAGGAAGCTATATGGGAAAGAAGAAGAATAGCCTTAAAAACAGCTTTGACGACGAAAGCTACGAGCCGTCGGACGAGCAAAACGAAGAAAAAAGCCGCGCGGTACAGCTTTCAAACATCGCTCAAAGCGGCGGCGTTATCACCAAAAGCCGCGATATTACCATTCACTGCATGACTGTGGCGGGGCAAATCGAGGGGCATACCGCCTGCCCTCCGCAAGCCAAGGCAACTAAGTACGAACACATTATTCCTCAGCTTGTGGCGGTGGAGGAAAGCCCCGAAATCGACGGACTTTTGATTGTTTTGAACACTGTCGGCGGCGACGTCGAAGCGGGGCTGGCGCTTGCGGAAATGATCGCCGGTATGACCAAGCCCACAGTGTCGCTGGTGCTGGGCGGCGGCCATTCAATAGGAATACCGCTGGCGGTTTCAGCCAAAAAGTCCTTTATCGTAAAATCCGCCACCATGACGCTCCACCCCGTGCGCCTGAACGGTCTGGTTATCGGTGTGCCACAGCAGTTTGCCTATTTTCGCAAAATGCAGGAGCGCATTTTGGGCTTTATTACCGACCATTCCGCCGCCGATAACGACACTCTTTCGTCGCTCATGCTGTCTACCGACGAAATGACCACCGACGTCGGCAGTATTATCGACGGCGAAACCGCGGTAAAAATCGGCCTTATCGACGCTATCGGAGGCCTGTCCGACGCGCTTGCCGAGCTTCGCCTGATGAGCGAGCGCTACCGCGACGGCAAAGCGCTTGGAGGCACCTGCCGCCGTAAATCCGCCGTCACCAACAGCAAAAAATCCAAGGGTGTGGATAAATAAAGCCGCGCATAGCGCGGCTTTATCAATTATCAATTGGCAAAGCAATCGTTTCAATAAAATTTGCAAGCCATATACCGTCGGATATTAATTTGGCGATTTTATATATTCGCCCGGCGAAATGCCGAATTCGGCTTTAAAGCGGCGGCAGAAATAGCTTACATCGCGAAAGTCCAGCGCCTCGGCGCATTCGCTGACCGACATTCCGAAGTCGCACAGCAAAACCTTGGCTCGCTCCATGCATACCCTTATGCGATATTTGTCGGGTGAACAGCCCACGTAATCGCGAAAAGCGTGATTAAATCTGTCACGGCTCATGTAGCACTGTGCGGCGTAGCTGTCCCAGTCAAGGCTCTCGCCCACGCGCATATGTATATCGCACAGCACGGTGTCAAGGCAGTGGCGGATTTTATTCGTCAATGCGGACTTGGACTGGATTTTTTCGTCGCGGTAAAGCTGGGTTAAAATCACTCGCAAATATGCTTCGCATAACAGCTCTTGCCCGACCTCGAACCTATTGTACGAACGCACCGGCCGTTCAAAGGCGCTTTCAAATTCGTTGCGATCCGAAATTTTAATTACCCGCGCTCCGTCGCCGTCCGGCAGTCGGCAAAAATCGCCGCCGAAATGCACCCACATGTTCACGACGGGCGCGCTTTTGGAAAAGCGGTATTGCTGCTCCGCCTGCGGCAAAAAAACAGAGCTTCGCCCGCATGAACCTCGCACATTTTTCCGTTTTGCCGAATTTGCGCCGTACCGCTTGCTATGTACATCAGCGTGTAATCGATGCGGCGGCGCACAACAAGCGCACTGCCGTTTTGAATGCTTTGTATGCCGCAGTTGTTTATCCCCAATTCGCCCACTACGATGCGTTCGGATGAAAATTGTGTCATGCTTGCCTCCGTTGTGTTCTATGCTTACTGATATATAATACCATGCTTTTTCGCTTTTTTCAATATTTATGACAAAATTGTACCGTAAATCAGCAATATAGTCACTTGCGCTTTGCGGTGTGGGATGGTATACTATATGCATAATTAGCAATGCGCAATTAATGAAAGGTTAAGTCATGGATATTTTAAAAATCGTTTCGTCTCAGTTCAAGCTTCGGCCGAATACGCCGACGGCAGAAATTGAAAGCCGCCTGCTACATAATGCGACCTGCCTGCGCAATGAGCCGTTTTCGTTTCAGGCTTTGCACCGCTCGGCATCGCAAAATCCGATGTGGGAGCAGGTGAGCATATCGCTGAAATGCGATTTGCCGCTTAATGTGTATCGCGTTGACCGGTGCGCGGTTTCCAACGCTGTCAATATTCACAACGAGGACGGTTTCGAGGGCAGCGAGCCCGGACTTTATCCCAATCCGCTGCTGCCGCGTTCGGCTGTGCCGGAGCTTACACCGCCGGAAAGGCCGTTTTCCGCCTGCGCCAACGCATCAACCTTGAAATAAAAAAGCTGGTTGAAGGCAAGGCTAATTGAAAATATATCGAAAAAAGCTGTTATACCGCAAGGTGTAACAGCTTTTTGTTATCGCCATGCAATCTTAACGCTCTGTATTGTCGATATTTGAAGCATTTTTTACCCGAAAATTAAGTGTTTTGCCGAAAATATTTTTCAAAAAAATCCGATTTGTCCATATACGTCCGATTTATCCATTGACCTTTGATTTCAAACGCGCTATAATGTATTTAACCTGAGATATATATTCACAATTTAACGCTTGATTTTTCAGAATTTTGTGATATAATAAATTCGGAAACCAAAAGAGCTGGTTTTTAAAACCAGCAAAGTTGAGGTGCATATCTCATCTTAGGGAATTAAAAATAGGATGGTATGTTATAATGGCAAAGAAAAAAATTAATATCGCATTTATCGGCCACGGCCACCGCGGTACCGGAATACTTGATCTGCTTTTGGAGATGGACGACGTAAATATTATCGGAATTTGCGATTTGTATGACGACCGCCTTGCCGAGGCGGCAAAAAAGATAACGGATAAGTACGGCAAGGAGCCGGTTGCCACAAAGGATTATCACGAATTGCTCAAGCTTAAGAGCCTTGACGCGGTTATTACCCCGTCCTCTTGGCCCGCACATATAGATATTTGCCTTGACGCCATGAATGCCGGCATCGCCGTCGGAACCGAGGTAGGCGGCGCATACAGCATAAATCAGCTCTGGGAGCTGGTTCGTACGCAGGAAAAGACCGGTGTACCCTGCATGTTGCTTGAAAACTGCTGCTACGGCAAGCCCGAAATGGCGGTGCTCAATATGGTTAAAAAGGGCATATTCGGCGAGCTTGTTCACGCCGAGGGCGGCTATCGTCACGATTTGCGCGATGAAGTTGCACTGGGCGACCGCAATCGTCATTATCGCCTCGACCAGTACACCAACCGCAACGGCGAGCTTTACCCTACGCACGAGCTTGGCCCCATTGCAAAATGCCTTAATATCAACCGCGGCAACCGCATGCTCACACTTACTGCAATGGCTTCCAAGAGCCGCGGAATAGTCGAATGGGCTAAAACCAACAGAACCGATGATGATGTTATTGTCAATCGCACTTTCAATCTCGGCGACGTGGTTCAAACAATGATTAAATGCGCCGGCGGCGAGACAATTCTTTTGACGCACGACACTTCTCTGCCCAGACCCTATTCCCGTGCCAACGTGCTCCAGGGCACAAAGGCGATTTGGAGCGAGGACTGCAACGGTATTTACATTGACGGCGTAAGCCCCGAACAGCACACATGGCAGCCTTTTGACACCGTTTACGAAAAATACGGCCATCCGCTGTGGAAAGAGTTCGAAAACGACGGCGTAAAGGGCGGCCACGGCGGCATGGACTGGCTGGTTCTGCGCGCATTTATCGAGGCTTTGAAAAACGGCAAAAAAATGCCTATTGATGTTTACGATATGGCATCCTGGATGGCTATTACCTGCCTGTCCGAGGATTCTATCGCTTTGGGCGGCGCGCCTGTCGCAATACCCGATTTCACCAACGGCAAGTGGATAAACCGCGAACCGTACGATCCCGGCAAATACTGCCTTGACGAGGTAGACGAATCATTTTTTTAACAAAAGAAGGAGATTAAGATGACCAAAAAAGAGAAAATTCCCGTAACACTTCCCGTTTACACCTTAGGCGAAGAGCTTTGCAACGCCATTTCCCACGGCTTGGGCGCCGCGCTGTCGATAGCCGGCTGTGTCGTCGCAATCGTTTTCGCCGCGATTTACGGCAATGCTTGGAGCGTCGTATCGGCTTCGATTTACGGTGCTTCGCTGATTATCACTTACACTACCTCAACTCTGTATCACGCATTGACCAACCGAACGGCTAAAAAAGTGTTCCGCATTCTCGATCATTCCACAATATTTTTGCTGATAGCGGGCAGCTATACGCCTATGACGCTGGTCTCGCTTCGCGGTCCGCTGGGCTGGGTATTGTTCGGAATCGTGTGGGGCGCCGCGGCATTGGGAATTACTCTTAACGCGGTCGGGCTGGAAAGATTCAAAAAGGTTTCCATGCTCGCATATATCGCTTCCGGCTGGGCGGCGCTCATCGCGATTGTCCCGCTGTACCGCGCCATGAACCACATCGGCTTTTGGATGCTGGTGGGCGGCGGTGTGGCATATACCGCAGGCATCATCTTTTTCAAAATGAAGAACATAAAATATATGCACGCTGTTTGGCATCTTTTCGTCATTGCCGGCAGTCTACTGCATTATTTCATGATACTTTTCTACGTTCTGCCGACTAAATAATTCGTGCGAACGCCACAATTCCATGTCAATAAAAATAAGCCGGTACCGCCAAGTGCGGTATCGGCTTTTGTTTGCCGACGAATAATCTAAAAACTGTCTGACTTTTTCAAAAGTCAGACAGCTCGCCGAAAAAATCAGTACGCAGAAAACTCCGTTGTGACTTTTGTTCACAACGGAGCTTTTTTATAGTTATATTATTCCTCGTTTTCCCAGTTATGCCATACGTTGATTACGTCCTCGTTATCGTCCAGCATTTCCA
>CAYWMF010000078.1:0-7089 GCA_964459175.1 uncultured Oscillospiraceae bacterium | reverse complement strand
CATTTTCATAGGCTTTCATCAGGTTCACACGGGTCAAAAACTCGTTGGCGGACAAAACGCCGTTCAAAGCCTCGCCGGGAATGCCCAAAAATTTCGGCAGACCCGCGCCGCCGCCGATAAACACCGCCGAAAAACCGAATTCGCCCAACAGCTCGTCGATATTTATGCTTTTTCCGATGACGACGTCGGTTTTGAACACCACTCCCAGGTCAACCAGCCGCTCGATTTCGCGGCGCACAATGTCCTTGGGCAGTCGAAACTGCGGAATGCCGTAAACCAAAACGCCGCCCGCGGTATGAAGCGCCTCGAAAACCGTTACGCCGTAGCCCTAGTCTGCCAAATAGCCGGCACAGCTCAGCCCCGCCGGGCCGGAGCCTATCACGGCGACGGTTTTTTCGCTCCGACGCGCAAAGGACGGCGGCGAGTTGCATTGCGCAAAATGATAATCGGCGGCATAACGCTCCAAATTGCCGATAGCGACTGCCTCGCCGTTTTTTGCGCGTACGCACAGCCTTTCGCATTGGTTTTCCTGCGGACAGACGCGGCCACACACAGCCGGCAGAACCGAGCTTTCGCTGATTATGCGATAGGCCTTTTCAGGCTCGCCTGACTTGATTTGCGCGATAAACGCCGGGATATTTATGCCTACCGGACAGCCCGACACGCAGGGCTTGCTTTTGCACCCCAGGCAGCGCTGAGCCTCGTTTATCGCCGCGGCGCGGTCGTAGCCCAGCGCCACCTCGTCGAAGCTCTTTACACGCTCGTCGGCTTTAAGGCAGGGCAAGGGCGTTTTGCGTGGAGATTTGTTGTACATGGCGGCTCCTTATCTGTTCATCAATTTGCATTCGTGCTCGCGATATGCCGCCGCGCGCACCGCGGCGCTGTCAAAATCCACCTTGTGACCGTCGAAATCCGGGCCGTCCACACAGGCAAATTTCGTCTTGCCGTCCACCGTCAGGCGACAGCCTCCGCACATACCGGTGCCGTCGATCATGATGGGGTTCATGCTGACAACGGTTCTGACACCGTGAATTTTTGTAAGCTCGCACACGCTTTTCATCATCGCCAAGGGGCCTATCGCGAAAACCGTGTCGTATTTTTCGCCTTTTTCCAGCAGTCGCGCCAAAAGGTCGGTGACATACCCCTTTTCGCCGACGCTCGCGTCCTCGGTCGCCGTAAAAACGCGGCTGACGGCGTGAAATTCGTTTTGCAAAATAACCTGCGCGGCACTGCGAAAGCCTATTATCGCGTCCACCTCGCACCCGCTTTGCTTCAGCGCCTTGGCGATCGGATAGGCAATGGCACAGCCCACGCCGCCGCCGACAACCGCCGCTTTTTTTATCCCACCGATTTCGGTGGGGTTACCCAGCGGACCGCAAAAATCGCACAACATGTCGCCCTCGTTAAGCTCGTCGAGCGCGCGTGTGGTATAACCGACAACCTGATAAATAACGGTTACAGTTCCTTTTTCTCTGTTATAATCCGAAATTGTCAGGGGTATTCGCTCGCCGTCCTCGCCCACACGCAGTATAACGAATTGCCCTGCCGCGGCCCGCCGCGCAACTGTCGGCGCCAAAACCTCCATCAGCGTTATTTTGTCGGCAAGGCGGCGCTTTTTGAGGATTTCGGCATTCATTAAAAGTCCACCTCGTCGCCGTAATAGCAACAGCTCAACAGCCTTTTCATCTGCTCGACGGTGATCGCGCGGGGGTTGGAGCCGGTGCAGGCGTCGGCGACGGCGGCTTGAGCCACCGAATCCAGCTTGCGGTTGAATTCTTCCTCGCTTATCAGCCCGTTTTCGTAATCCATCAGCCGACACGGAATGTCGAGCTGTCGGTTCATTTGCTCGATATGGCAAATCAACGCCTCAACCGTCGGCTCAAGCTCCAAAAAGCGCGCAATTTCGATATATCGCGCCGCGGCTTGCGAGTTTTTGGCGTTGAATTTTATCACCTTGGGCAAATACATGGCGTTGGCACAGCCGTGGGTCACGTGTCCGCCGCTGAACGCCGCGCCGGTTTTGTGCGCCATCGAATGAACAATACCCAGCAGGGCGTTTGAAAAGGCTATGCCCGCCAGACATTGTGCATTGTGCATCTGCGCGCGCGCCTCGCGGTCGCCGCGAAAGGACGGGATAAGCCGACGGCTGACGGTTTTTATGGCGAACAGCGCGCAGGGGTCGGTAAAATCGTTGTGCAGGGTCGAAACATACGCCTCGACCGCGTGGGTCAGGGCGTCCATGCCGGTGTGCGCCACAAGCTTGGGCGGCATGGTTTGTGCCAGCTCGGGGTCGACAATCGCCACGTCGGGCGTGATGTTGAAGTCCGCCAGCGGATATTTTATGCCCTTTTGATAGTCGGTGATTACCGAAAAGGCGGTAACCTCGGTCGCTGAGCCGGAGGTCGAGGAAACGGCGCAAAATCGCGCTTTTTTGCGCAGCTCGGGAAAGCTGAACGGCACGCAAAGCTGTTCGAAGCCGATGTCGGGATATTCGTAAAACACCCACATTGCCTTTGCCGCGTCGATCGGCGAGCCGCCGCCCACCGAAACAATCCAGTCGGGGCAAAATTCCCGCATTTCGGCGGCGCCGCGCAGTACCGTTTCAACCGACGGGTCGGGCTCGACGCCCTCGAACACCTTTACCGTCATGCCCGCCTTTTCAAGATAGCCGACGGTTCGGTCGAGAAAGCCGAAGCGCTTCATGCTTCCGCCGCCGACAACCACCATCGCGCGGCTGCCCTTGAGCGTTGCCAGGCTTTCCAGCGCGCCGGGGCCGTGATATATGTCGCGTGGTATTGTAAATCTCATAAAAATCTCCTTAAATTTTATTTTGTATCGTTATTTTTGCCGTCGGCGGCGATTTTATGTATTGACAGCGCGCGGAATGTGGGATATAATATAAATGAGCAATTAGCAATTAGTAATTAGCAATGAGAAATTAGCAATTGTGGAAGATTTTGCTTTGCAAAATCTTTCCCTTAAAGCCTTCGCCTTGACGCGCCGATAGCGCTTAGGGCGGTGTCAGCCTACGGCTGACGGATGAGGTGTTGACGCGACGCCCTTCTCTTGAAGTCTTACCTGTAATGCGCATCTAATTTCCGACTCCACAAAACACACAAAGGAAATATATGGAAATAACTGTAAAAAACATAAAGCTGCCGTTCGACGTCGATTTTGAGGACGCGATTGACGGCATACTGAAAAAGAAAAAAATCAAGGGCGTGAAATGGCGCAAAATATTCAAAAAATCGGTGGACGCCCGCAAAAAGCCGCAAATTTATTTTGTTTATACCGTGCTGTGCGAGGCGGAGGATTTTCCGCGCGGCGACAGCGACATCGAGGCGTACTGCCCGGAGCGCTTCCCCGACGGGATAGAGCCGATTCGCGCGGTGGGTCAGCCGCCGGTGGTGGTGGGCTTCGGTCCCTGCGGCATGTTTTGCGCGCTGATTTTGGCGCGCTTCGGGTACAATCCGATAGTTATCGAGCGTGGCAGTGACATCGAGCGCCGCCGTGCGAAAACCGACGCTTTTTTCGGCGGCAAGGGGCTGGATACCGAATGTAACGTGCAGTTCGGAGAGGGCGGCGCGGGGGCTTTTTCGGACGGAAAGCTTGTCACTCGCGTCAAGGACAGCCGCGGCGTTTTTGTGCTGGAGGAGCTGGTTCGTCACGGCGCGCCGCGTGAAATTCTCCGCAACGCCAAGCCGCATATCGGCACAGACAAGCTGTGCGACGTGGTGAAAAGCATACGCGAGGAGATAAAAAGCCTGGGCGGCAGTGTGCTTTTTGACACGCGGGTCAGCGACATTCGGCGTTCGGGCACCGGGTATAAAATAACGCTTGCCGACGGAAACGAGCTTTACGCGCCGGCGGTATTTCTGGCGGCGGGACACAGTGCGCACGACGTGTACGAAATGCTGATGAAAAGCGGCGTTTCGGTGGTGCCGAAGGATTATTCGATAGGCTTTCGCGCGGAGCATCCGCAAAGCGAGGTTGACCGTTCGCTGTACGGCGCGGCGACCGAGTCGGCAAACGCGCATTTACTGCCGCGCGGCGAATATTCGCTGTCCTATCGCAAGGGCGAGCGCGGCGTGTACAGCTTTTGCATGTGCCCGGGCGGCGAGGTTGTTGCCTCGGCGTCGGAGCACGGCACCATTGTCACCAACGGAATGAGCCGCTATGCGCGCGACGGCGCAAACGCCAACAGCGCCATTTGCATTTCGGTGCTCAAAAGCGATTACGGCGCCACACCGCAGGGCGCCATGGAATACCGAAAGCGGCTGGAGCGCGCCGCGTTTTCGCTGGGTGGCGGCGATTATTGCGCACCGTGCCAGACGATGGGCGACTATATGGAGTCGCGCTCGAGCATGGGCTTTGCAAAAATCCTTCCGAGCTATTCGATGGGTGTGCGCGGCGCTGATTTGAGCGAGCTTTTCACATCGGAGCAAAACGCGCTGTTTCGCGAGGCAATAGCGCATTTCGGCCGTCAATATGCCTTTTTTGCCGATAAATCGGCGCCCTTTACCGGGGTTGAAACCCGCACGTCGTCGCCCTGTCGCGTGGAGCGCGGCGACAATCTGTGTGCGGCGGGACTGCCGAATTTTTACCCCTGCGGCGAGGGCGCGGGCTACGCCGGCGGCATCACCAGCGCGGCGCTGGACGGCATACGCTGCGCCGTGCGGTACATCACGACCGACGACGAGTAAGCGGCGCGAAAACATCGCGTAAAATCGGGAAAAACGCAAATTGCGCTTGATTTTTCGGTGAAAGTGGTGTATAATATTATAATGCGCAATTAGCTAATACCGAAGTTTGCTTGCAAACTTGGTCACGGCAAGCGTGCCCTCCGGAATTTGCAAGCAAATTCGTAATTTAAGTAAATTAATTTATAATATAAATCGGAGAAATATATGCGTAACGAGGATTTTATTATCGGGCTGGAAAACCGCTCCAAGCGTTTTTCCAAGTCACACAGGCTTATTGCCAACTATGTTTCCGAAAATTTTGAAAAGGTCGCCTATATGACGGCGGCAAAGCTGGGCGCGGCGGTGGGCGTTTCGGAGTCCACGGTAGTGCGCTTTGCAATCGAATGCGGCTTTGAGGGCTACCCGGAATTCAGCCGTCATTTGCAGGACCTGATTCCCTCGAAACTAACCTCGGCACAGCGCGCAGAGGTGACCAATTTGCGGCTGGGCGACGACGATATTTTGGAAAAGGTGCTCACGTCGGACATCGAAAAAATCAAAAGCACGCTTTCACAAATTGACAGCGACGCCTTTTACAAGGCTGCCGACGCCATCATCAATTCAAAGACAATTTATATCATGGGTGTGCGCTCTTCCAGCGCGCCTGCCGGCTTTATGAGCTATTATTTCTCGCTGATTTTCGATAATGTACGGCTGGTTTCCTCTACGACGGGCAGTGAAATGTTCGAGCAAATGTTCAAGGCCGCCAAGGGCGACGTTGTCATCGGCATCAGCTTTCCGCGGTATTCCAAGCGCGTCGTGCACGCCATGGAGTACGCCAAAACCAAGGGTGCCTGCCTTATTGCGCTGACCGACAGCGGCGATTCGCCGATAGCCAAGCTTGCGGATTACACACTGCTTGCCAAAAGCGATATGGCATCGTTTGCCGATTCGCTGGTGGCGCCGATGAGCATAATCAACGCGCTTATCGTGACGATAGGCAAGAAAAAGGACGAGTATATCCAGGGCGTTTTCAACGAGCTTGAGGCCATTTGGGACGAGCATGACGTTTACGAGAAAAACAATGAATAGAGTTGCCGTTATAGGCGGCGGCGCGGCGGGGCTTTTTTGCGCGGGAACGCTTAAAGCCGGCGGCGCCGATACCGTTATTTTCGAAAAAAACACCGTTATGGGCAAAAAGCTGCTTATAACCGGCAAAGGGCGCTGTAATGTTACCAACGACTGCACGCCGGACGAGGTGATAAAAAACGTTCCGCGCAACGGCCGCTTTCTTTACGCCGCTGTCAACGCCTTTTCACCGTCGGACACCATGAATTTTTTCCGCGAGCGCGGGGTTGAGCTCAAAACCGAGCGCGGACGGAGGGTTTTCCCGGTGAGCGACAAGGCAGCCGACATTCAGCACGCGCTGGTCGAGTATTGCCGCGGCTGTGAGATTGTGCGGGCGGCAGTCGAAAAAATCGAGATTGCCGATTCAAGGGTCGTCGGGCTGTATGCCGGCGGCAAATTTTACGAATTTGACAGCGTTGTCGTGTGTACCGGCGGGCTTTCGTACCCTGCCACCGGCAGTACCGGCGACGGCTACCGCTTTGCGCAGGCGGCAGGGCACGAGGTTATCGAGCCGATGGCGTCGCTGGTGCCGCTGGAATGCCGCGAGGTGTGTTGCGGCGAAATGATGGGGCTGTCGCTGAAAAACGTGACGCTGACGCTGGTCGATACCGAAAAAAACAAGCGACTGTTCGAGGAAATGGGCGAAATGTTGTTTTGCCATTTCGGTATTTCGGGGCCGCTGGTGCTGAGCGCCTCGGCGCATATCGGGCGCAGTGAAAAGGAGCGCGCGGGGCTTTGCGACGGCAGATATCGCGTGATAATCGACTTAAAGCCGGCGCTGGACGAGCCCACGCTCGACCGTCGGATACTTTCGGACTTCGAAAAGTACAAAAACAAGAACTTTTCCAACGCGCTTTGCGACCTTTTACCGACAAAAATGATACCCGCCGTAGTCGAAAAAACCGAAATTCCGCCGTTTAAAAAGGTCAACGAGATAATGCGCATCGAGCGTCGGAGGCTTATATCGGTGCTCAAGGGCTTTGAGCTGACGGTGTGCGGCTTTCGCCCGATCGAGGAGGCGATTGTCACCTCCGGCGGCGTCAAAACCGCTCAAATCGACCCCAAAACCATGCGCTCCAAGCCGGTTGACGGTCTGTATTTCGCGGGTGAGGTGATCGACGTTGACGCCTACACCGGCGGCTTTAATCTGCAAATTGCGTTTTCAACGGCATATCTTGCGGCAATGGACATAATTGGTAGTTAATTTAGTTAAAAACTATTTCCATATAAATACTGGAAATAGTTTTTAACTAAATTAACTACCAATTATGTCCATTGC
>CAYWMF010000077.1:0-7109 GCA_964459175.1 uncultured Oscillospiraceae bacterium | reverse complement strand
GTCTTATGGAGGATGCTCAATGGCGAAGAAATCCGAATATAATGCACAGGACATAGTTTCACTCAAAGGCGCCGACCGTGTACGTCGAAGACCGGCGGTTGTTTTCGGCTCAGACGGCTTGGAGGGCTGTGAACATTCCTTTTTTGAAATTCTGTCAAACTCGATAGACGAAGCGCGCGAGGGCTTCGGAAATACCGTTAATATAACAGTATATAAGGATAAAACCATAGAGGTTGAGGATTTCGGGCGAGGCATTCCGTTGGATTGGAACGAGAAAGAACAGCGCTATAACTGGGAATTGGTATTTTGTGAGCTTTACGCCGGCGGTAAATACAAAAACAATGCCGGCGGCGCATATGAATATTCGCTCGGACTTAACGGTCTCGGTGCCTGTGCCACACAGTACAGCTCGGAATTTATGGACGTAACGGCGTATGTTACGGGATATAAATACGAAATGCATTTTGAAAAAGGCGAGCCCAAGGGCAAGCTGAAAAAAGAAGAATATACCAAAAAGCGCACGGGAACGGTTATTCGCTGGAAGCCGGATATAGAGGTTTTTACCGATATTAATATTCCGCTTGAATTTTTCACAAATCTTTTGAAAAAACAGGCGGTTGTAAACGCGGGGCTTACGCTGAATCTTGCGTTTGAAAATTACGAATCTGGCTTTGAAAAGTTTTCGTATATGTACCCGGACGGTATTCTCGACTATGTAAAGGAGCTTTCCGGAGCGGAGCAAATTCAGCAAAGCGAGGAGTCGGGCGCCGACGAGGACGAAGGCAAAAACGGTATAATGACCACCAAGCCGGTTATCTGGTACGGTGAAACTTCGGGCCGCGACCGCGCGGATCAGCCTGAATACAAGCTGAAAATCCAGGCCTCTTTGTGCTTTTCGAATGTTGCGTCGCGAATAGAATATTATCATAATTCCAGCTTCCTTGAGCATGGCGGCGCGCCGGACAAGGCGGTGCGCAGCGCATTTTTGAAAGCGTGCGACACCTATCTTAAAAACAACAGCAAATATTCGAAAAACGAAGCGAAAATCGGCTTTCAGGATATCGAGGATTGTATGATACTTGTCGTGAATTCCTTTTCTACGGTAACATCATACGAAAATCAGACCAAAAAGGCTATTACCAACACCTTTATTCAAGAAGCGATGACGTCGTTTTTCATGGAAAAGTTAGAGGTATACTTTGCTGAAAACAAGGCTGATGCCGAAAGAATCGCTTCACAGATACTTATAAACAAGCGTAGCCGTGAAAGCGCCGAAAGCGCTCGAACAAACCTTAAGAAAAAGCTCAGCTCGAATCTTGATATTTCCAGCCGCGTCGAAAAGTTTGCCAACTGCCGCAGCAAGGATCCGTCACGTCGAGAGCTGTTTATAGTAGAGGGCGATTCCGCGCTTACTTCCTGCAAGCTCGGCCGCGATGCGGAATTCCAGGCAATTATTCCGGTACGAGGAAAAACACTTAACTGTCTTAAAGCATCATATGACAGAATATTCAAAAGTGACATTATTATAGATTTGCTTAAGGTTATCGGCTGCGGCGTGGAAATCAAATCAAAGGCCAATAAAGAGATTGTTGATTTTGATATTTCGAATTTGAAGTGGAGCAAAATAATTCTTTGCACCGATGCCGACGAGGACGGATTTCAGATACGCACTCTTATTTTGACGCTGTTTTACCGTCTTTTGCCGACACTGATAAAGGAGGGCAAAATTTATATAGCGCTCTCCCCTCTTTACGAAATCACAACAAAGGATCAAATACTTTTTGCGTATGACGAAAAGGAAAAGGCACAGATTCTCGCTTCTCTCGGCAATGCGAAATATACAATTCAGCGCTCAAAGGGTCTGGGCGAAAACGAGCCGGATATGATGTGGCAAACCACCATGAACCCCGCCTCGCGCCGCTTAATTCGTGTTATGCCTACCGAAAAAATAAATACCGATATAATGTTTGATACGTTGCTTGGAGATAACATAACGGCGCGAAAACGCTTTATTGCCGAAAACGGATACAAATATATAGATCTTGCCGATTTATAAGGAGATTGTGATGGCGAAAAAATCAAAAAATACAAAAATTCAGCAAGAAACGGTTCCCGCCGTTGTGGTTGATCAATACATTACCGACACGCTTGAAGAAAACTACATGCCGTATGCCATGAGTGTTATTATTTCACGTGCAATACCGGAAATCGACGGCTTTAAGCCCTCACACCGTAAGCTGTTATATACTATGTATAAAATGGGACTGTTGAACGGAAACCGTACAAAGTCGGCCAACGTGGTCGGTCAGACCATGAAGCTTAACCCGCACGGAGATGCCGCAATTTACGAAACCATGGTTCGACTTACCCGCGGCAACGAGGCGTTGCTTCACCCGTTTGTCGATTCAAAGGGAAGCTTCGGCAAGCAATATTCGAAAATGGCGTATGCCGCTTCCCGTTATACAGAGGTAAAGCTTGATCCTATTTGCACCGAAATTTTTGACGGCATAGACCGTGATGCCGTTGACATGATGGACAACTACGACAGCACTCTAAAGGAGCCTACACTGCTTCCTACCTCGTTTCCGAATATTCTCGTTTCGCCCAATACCGGCATTGCCGTAGGTATGGCAAGCTCGATTTGCTCCTTTAATCTCGCCGAAATATGCGATACCGCGGTTATGCTTATCAAAAACCCCGAAAGCGATTTTCGCGAGGTGCTCAAGGCTCCGGATTTTTCAACCGGTGCACAGCTTCTTGCCGAAAAATCAAGGTTGGACGAAATATACGAAACAGGCCGCGGCAATATTCGTCTGCGCTCGAAATACACTTTTCAAAAATCGGATAACTGCATTGAAATTACCGAAATACCATATTCCACAACAAGTGATGCAATAATGGATAAAATTGAGGAGCTGGTTAAGGGTGGAAAGCTCAAAGAAATATCTGACGCGCGCGACGAAACGGATATAAACGGGCTTAAAATAGCCATTGATTTGAAACGCGGATATGATCCGGATAAGCTTATGGCAAAGCTTTTCAAGCTCACTCCGCTGGAGGATGATTTTTCCTGCAATTTCAATGTGCTGATTTCCGGTCACCCCAAGGTTATGGGCATACGCGAAATAATCAGCGAATGGCATGCGTGGCGCTCGGAATGTATCAAGCGTGAGGTATACTATGATCTTGAGCAAAAAAGCGCAAAGCTTCATTTGCTCAAGGGACTTGAAAAAATACTGCTTGATATTGATAAGGCGATAAGCATAATCCGTCATACCGAAAACGATCGCGACGTTATTCCGAATTTGTGCGACGGCTTTGACATTGACGTTATACAGGCCGAATATATCGCCGATATAAAGCTGAGAAACCTTAACAAGGAATACATTCTTAACCGTACCGCGGAAATTTCTAAGCTTGAACAAGAAATCGAGGAGCTGGAAAGCACCTTGAAAAGCAGTAAAAAAATCGACGCGATTATAATAAAACAGCTCACGGCTATCAAGAATAAATACGGTATTCCGCGAAAAACCGAGATTATTTACGAGGACACCGTTTCGTATGAGCCGGAGGACGAAAAACAGGAGGATTACCAGGTTTACGCCGTTATGACGCGCGATGGGTATTTTAAAAAGATTACACTTCAATCCATACGCGGAAACGACGAACAGAAAACAAAAGACGGCGACGAGATAATATTTTCCGGAGAAATACCGAATTCCTCGAATTTGCTGTTCTTTACGTCGGATTGCAATTTGTACAAGGCAAAAATGTCGGAATTCGATCCTATAAAAGCCTCTGCGCTTGGTGAATATATTCCGTCAAAGCTCGCGTTTGACAGCGACGAAAAGGTATCTGGCTTCCTTGCAGAAACCGACTACAAGGGACGTATACTTTTTGTATACGCAAACGGCAAAGCGGTAATTGTCCCGGCTGACTCCTATCAAACCAAGCTTAACAGGAAAAAGCTTGTAGGTGCAATTGCCGCGGAAGCACAGCTGGTTATGCTTTTGAGGCTTGCCGAGAATGAAGAAAGAGATATTTTGATACGCAGTCACAACAACCGCATAATGATGATAAGCACTTCGCTTATTCCGCAAAAGCTAAAGCGTAATTCGTCGGGCGTTCAGGTGCTTAAGCTCCGTGCAGGAGATTTCGTGGAATCTGTGATGTTTGCCGAGAATTCGAACGATACCAAAATTTCAAAATATCGCAAAACCGCAATCCCCTCACCGGGCTTTATATATAATCCCATAGATGTTAAGGAAAATCAAATTAAAATGTAATTTTCGAAAGGAGTAGCATATGTCAAAAACAAAAGTACCGGTTTATGTAATTGTTTTATTGTTTTTGGGAACGGTAATTTGTTCTCTTCTTT
Source organism: uncultured Oscillospiraceae bacterium (assembly GCA_964459175.1). GTDB lineage: Bacteria > Bacillota > Clostridia > Oscillospirales > SIG627 > SIG627. The sequence continues at coordinate 2,731 of CAYWMF010000077.1, read as the reverse complement.
CGGGAATTTTCATTATACCTGCAACAGCTCTTTTTTCGGTACTGTGCGTTGTTATGCCTTCGCCGCTTCTTGCAGCGGCTCCGCTGGCAAGCATCGCGGCGACCTTTGCATTTGGTTTTGGGCAAACCGGATTTTACGATACTGCGTACACCGCGGCGCTTTCGCTCAGCTATGTATTGCCGGCGGCGATTATCGGAATTTCGTATTTTAAAAAGTATTCCAAGTTTCAGACCGTTATCAACGGCACAGCCGCTTTGTTTATATACTATGCGGCGATGATAGTTGCTTACTTTTTTATACATTTCGGCAGGTTCGGGCGTGAGCTTCTCAATACGGCGGTGGACGAATATATTTCGGACTTCGTAAAGCTGCTGTCAATGTCGGTTTCGGCTTTTGAGCCGACTCAGCCGATAGTTGATTTTGACGCAGTTGAGCAAATGCTTTATAAATTAAAGCCTCTTTTGCCCGCTTCGGCCGCAATGCTGGCCTTTGTGGTTTCGTATTGCACGGTATGCCTTTCGAATTTGATTTTGAAAAAGGCCAAGGTAATTGATAATGTTAATTACCGATTATTGCCGCCGCTCGGATTCGGCGCGGTATTTCTCGCCTCGCTTATCGGTTCGGTATTTTCGGATGGCTCATCGTTTGCAAATGTTGTTTTCACCTCGCTTGTAACCTTTATGATGCCGATGTTTTTCATATCCGGAGTCGCGGTTATATTCGATGCGCTTGAAAAGATATTTAAGAATAAAATCCTGCCGATTGTACTTATGTGCGTATTTATTATCTTTGCAAGCACAATAATTTACAATTTGTTCTACTTAATCGGCTGTTATTATAGTATAATAAGCGGTATAAGAAATATCAGCTCAAATAAATTCAAAGGGGAAAAATAATGAAATCCGCAAAAAAGGATAACAAAAACTCCCACGCAATCGGAAACCGTATTCCGACAAGAACCATAATTCTGATTATAGGCGTTACCGTCCTTTTGGCATTCAGCATTGTGTGCGCGTCAATAGACATTCGGCTTTTTATTGTAGGCATACTTTTTATTGCATTTTATATTGCGGTATCGGTGCTTTACTTTGTCTTTTACCGCAAAAGGAATATTTCGGATGATAAGGAAGCTCTTGTTTTCGGAAACATAACGCTTGATTTTTTGACCAACTACATTTCGCCGGCTGTAATAATCGACGACGATGATTTCGTTGTGTGGTACAATAAAGCGTTTTCGTCGATGTTTGCTTCAAATTCGCCGATGTACGGCAAAAATGTTGCCTCTCTTACCGAAAATGCCATCTCGATAAAGCAAATTCAGCAGAGCGGCTTTGCGCGTGCTTCGACCAAAATATTCGGCGTTGATTACGAAATATATCCGACTTCCATAAAAAACGGCGATAAGAAATTTTGCATCGCGGTTTGCGTTGATAAAACGGATTACGCAAAGCTGGATCACGAATTCAGAATGCGGGACACCGTTATAATGTATATAACGGTTGACAACGCTTCCGAAGCCGCAAAATTCTCGCAAACTCAGCATCTTTCGGTAACGGCACAGGTTGCCGTAACTCTTAAGGAGTGGTCGGATTCGCTCGGCGGCATACTCAAGGAATACGAGCGCGATAAGTATATTCTTATCGTTGAGGCACGCAAGCTGCCCGAAATAGTCGAAAGAAAATTTGACATTCTTGATAAAATTCGCGAGCTTTCCGGTTCAAACAGCAGTGTCCCGCTGACGGTTTCCATAGGCGCTTCACGTGTGGGCAATTCTTTGCCGGAAAAAGAGCAATCGGCGCGCGCCGCTGTGGATCTTGCGCTTCAGCGCGGAGGCGACCAGGCGGTTCTCAAGTCGGATACCTCAATTGAATTTTTCGGCGGCCGAACAAAAACCGTTCAAAAACGCACCAAAATCCGTTCAAGAATTGTCGCTAACGAATTGTCTGCCCTTATGCGCGAGGCCTCGAATGTCATTATCATGGGCCATCGCTTTGCTGACCATGACTCCATCGGCGCCTGTGTCGGTATATTCAGAATGTCAAAGCAATATTGTGATAATGTCAGTATCGTTGTCAATGCTTCGGATTTGAACCTGAAAAATATATTTGCCAAGCTCTCTAAGCTTCCGGATTACAATAACGCATTTATTGATGCGGCCGGTGCGCAGGAACTTATACAGGCGGGAACGCTTTTGGTTGTGCTGGATGTCAACAACAAGAATTATTTCGAAGCTCCCGACGTATATATGAATACGTCAAAAATTGCCATAATAGACCATCACCGCAAAACGCAGGAATATCCTATTGAACCGGCGGTGGACTATATCGAGCCGTCAAGCTCCTCCACCTGCGAGCTGGTTTCGGAAATACTTGAGCATAACCTTGAAAGCGGCGTACTTCTCAAGGAGGAAGCGGAGCTTTTATTGTCGGGAATTCTGCTTGATACAAAGCAGTTTTCGCGCAATACCGGCGTTCGAACCTTTTCGGCTGCGCTGTATCTGCGCAGTGAGGGTGCAAGTCCTGCCGAGGCTCAAATGCTGTTCAAAACCGAGCTTAACGAATTTTTGCGTGAAACAAAATTCGAAAGCCACGTTATTGTTTATCGCTCAGTGGTGGCAATTTCGGTTTACGACGGCAAGGCTGAAATGAATGACAAAATTGCCGCTTCAAAGGCAGCGGCCATCGCTTTGCTGACCATGACTCCATCGGCGCCTGTGTCGGTATATTCAGAA
>CAYWMF010000076.1:0-7172 GCA_964459175.1 uncultured Oscillospiraceae bacterium | reverse complement strand
TGTTTTTAAGCATTTCGGGTGCAACGTCGGCGTCGGTGGTGATAAATACCAGCATCGTCGCAAGATTCGGGTGAATCATGCCGCTGCCCTTGGTGATACCGCCCATGCGGCAGGTTTTGCCGTCCAGCGTGAATTCCACCGCAATTTCCTTCAAAAGCGTGTCGGTGGTCATTATGCCCTCGGCGGCGTCGTGGCTGCCGTTTTCACTCAAAGCGGCGCACAGCGGCTCCATGCCCTCGGCGATGGGCACTATGTCCAGAGGCTGACCGATAACGCCGGTCGAGGCAACGATAACATCGCTCGACTTGATGCCGGTGTGCTTTTGAACAAGCTCACACATGGCGCGCGCTATCTCGATGCCGTTGGCGTTGCAGGTATTGGCATTGCCGCTGTTACAGATAATTGCCTGCGCAGTGCCGTCGGCGATGTTTTCCTTGGTGACGTAAATCGGAGCGCCTTTGACCAGATTTTTGGTGTAAACTCCGGCAGCCGCACCGGGCAGCTCGCTGACAATCAGAGCAAGATCCTTTTTTGTTTTGTTTTTGCGTATGCCGCAGTGAATTCCGGCGGCTTTAAAACCCTTTGCGGCACAAACGCCGCCCTCGATAATTCTAATACTCATAGCTTTACCTTTCATATTTTGCATTTAATCGCCGATTTTCAGCGTGTAATCGTCCTCTAACCCAAGCATGATGTTCAGGCATTGTATTGCCGCGCCCGAAGCACCCTTGCCGAGGTTGTCGAACTGTGAAATTACCAGAATTCTTTCGTCGTTGCCGGCGATAATTATTTCCATATCGTCGCGGCCGCTCATGCCGTTTGAGGGGATAAGACCCTCGCGCACAATCGGGCGCACCTTGACCATTTTTTGCCCCGCGTACTTCTTGGCAAACATGGCGTGAATGTCCTCGAGCGTGGGATTCCCGTTCAAAAGCCGCGGATACAGCGGAATTGTCACCTGCATGCCGCTGTAAAAATCGCACACCGTCGGCATGAATATCGGCGCCGCATCAAGGCCGGGAATATGCCGCATTTCTGGAATGTGCTTGTGCGCCTGATTTATGCCGTACTGGCGCGGACTGTCGAATTCGACGGCGCGGTTTTCGTCCTCATATTGCGCTATCATTTTTTTGCCGCCGCCGCTGTAGCCGGTCAGCGAAAAGCAGGTTATCGGGTAATCGCGCGGCATTATTCCGCTTTCGACCAGCGGATAAACCAGCGAATTGAAGCCGCTGGCGTGACATCCGGGAACCGCTATGCGATTGCCGCTTTTGATTTTTTCTCGAAAGCTCTTGCCCAGCTCCGCAAAGCCGTATGCCCAGTCGGGATTTGTGCGGTGCGCGGTGGAAGCGTCGATAATTCGAACCTGCGGATTTGTGCATAATGCTACAGATTCCTTGGACGCCGCGTCGGGCAGACATAAAAATGTGACGTCGGATGAATTGATAAGTCGCGCGCGCTCGTCGGGGTCCTTGCGCTTTTGCTCGTCGATTTCAAGAAGCTCAATGTCATTTCGCGCCGAAAAACGCTCGAATATCTTGAGCCCCGTGGTGCCTTCTTTGCCGTCAATAAATACTTTGTACATAATATCGTCTCCGAACTTTAAGTATAATCTTTACATTATACAATATTATAATACAAAATCTCAAAAAAGTCAATAGTCATATTGAATAAATATTCACTCAATTGAATATTAATTCGCATAAAACGGTGAATTTTGCAACTGCGCGGTATATGACGCAAAAAACACTTGAAAAAAAAGCAAAACTGTTGTATAATGATATAAATAAAAAAGGAAGCACGGTATATGACGGAAATTTATTTTGACAACAGCGCCACAACCCCGCTTTGCGAGGCGGCGAAAAAAAGCATAATCGAAAATCTTGATATTTACGGAAACCCCTCTTCGCTCCATGCCAAGGGCTTCGAGGCCGAACAGCTGTTGAGCGACGCACGGCGCAAAATAGCCGCGACGCTCGGTTGCACTAAGGACGAAATATTTTTCACCTCCTGCGGCAGTGAGGCCAATAACCTTGCAATAATCGGAGCGGCAAAAGCCAAAATCCGCCGCGGCAACCGTATTATAACCACAAATTCGGAGCATCCGTCGGTGTCAGAGGCTATGAAACAGCTGGAGGGCGAGGGCTTTGAGGTGATACGCCTGTCCACTGTCGGCGGCAAAATCGACCCGGACGAGCTGAGAGCGGCGCTGAATGAGCAAACCGTTCTGATATCCGTCATGCACACAAATAACGAAACCGGCGCTGTGTATGGCGTGAATTCGCTGGTGCCGATAATACGTAAGCTGGCGCCCGAGGCGCTGATACATTGCGATTTTGTGCAGGGCTACCTGAAAAGCCGCGATGTGCCAAAGGTTGACCTTGTTTCGATTTCGGCACATAAAATCCATGCGCCAAAGGGCGTCGGCGCACTGTATAAGCGCAAGGGTGTTCGCATTTTGCCGCGGCTGCTGGGCGGCGGCCAGGAGTTCGGATTGCGCAGCGGCACCGAAAATGTCGTTTCGATAGCGGCATTCGCGGCGGCGGCGGAGCATTTCCATCGTAATTTGAACGAAAATATCGCAATAACCGCCGATTTGCGGCAATATTTTATTGATTCGCTTTCGCGCCTCGAGGGCGTCGGCTTCAATATTCCGCAAAATCCCGCGCCGAACATTATCAGCATATATTTCAGCGGTATACGCAGTGAGGTTATGCTTCATTTCCTGTCGGAATACGGAATTTATGTTTCCAGCGGCTCGGCATGCTCCTCAAAAAAGGGCAAAAGCGGCGTGCTGGCGGCATTCGGCGCCGAAAAAAATTCCGATTTTACCGTGCGCGTCAGTCTGAGCGCCTACAATACCCGCGAGCAAATAGACTTTTTTGCCGAAAAAGCCGCGGCGGCAATGCAAAAATTACAAAAAATTCGCAATTAGAAAGGAATATTTATGAGATGTATATTGCTTAAATACGGCGAGCTGATTTTAAAGGGACTCAACCGTAATTATTTTGAAAAGCTTCTGCTCAACCAGATACGCGCGCGCTTGGAGGGGCTGGGCAATTTTGAGGTGGTCTCCATGCAGTCCACCGTCTATGTCACGCCGATCGGAAATGCGGATGATGACGCGCTGATCGAGCCGGCGTTCGAACGGGTGAGCACGATTTTCGGCATTGTTTCGCTGTGCATTGCGCATTGTGCCGAAAAGAATATGGAAAGCATCGTCGACATTGCAAAAAAATACATGCCGGACGAAATCAATAAGTACAAAAGCTTCAAGGCAGACGCCAAGAGGTGCGACAAAAAGTTTCCCTACACGTCGATTGATATTATGAAAACCGTCGGCGGCGAGCTTGCCGAAATTTGCCCAGATGTCAAGGTTGATGTTGTCAATCCCGAAATCACCGTAATGGTTGAAATCCGCGACCGCTACGCCTACATTCATGCAGGCTCCATCGAGGGAATCGGCGGTATGCCCAAAAGCTCTTCGGGCAGGGGACTGCTGTTGCTTTCGGGCGGCATAGACAGCCCCGTGGCAGGCTTTATGATGGCTAAAAGAGGCGTCGAGGTACAAGCTCTGCACTTCGAAAGTTACCCCTACACCTCCGAGCGCGCACGCAATAAGGTAATCGAGCTTGCCAAGAAGCTGTGCGTGTATACAGATACAATGAAATTGAATATTATTTCACTTACAACCATACAGGAGGCTATTCGCGACAACTGCGACGAGGAGTATTTCACGCTTATTTTGCGCCGATTTATGATGGAGCTTGCCGAGATGGTGGCACGCCGCAACAAATGCGCTTCACTTATCACCGGCGAAAGCCTCGGTCAGGTTGCCAGCCAGACCATGTACGCTCTGTGCGTTACCGAACAGCCGGTAAGTCTGCCGGTGCTCCGTCCGCTTATCGCCTTCGATAAGGAGGACATCGTCAAAATCGCACGCAAAATCGATACCTTTGAAACCTCGGTTCTGCCGTATGAGGATTGCTGTACCGTCTTTACGCCGCGCCACCCAAAAACGCGCCCCGAGCTTGAAAAAATCATTGAGCAGGAGCGTCGCATTGATCGCGCGGCTCTGATAAACGAGGCGTTCGAAAGTCTCAACACCTTGATGCTTGAAAGGGAGTGACCGCGTGCCGTACGATCGTGAAAGCTATCGCCGTGTGATGGATTCGTATGCCGAAAAGGCGCGCAACGCCTTTGAAGCCGCTGAACACAAAAAGGAAGAATTACACAAAAAAATCCCGCTTTTGGCACGGCTGGACGACGAAATTTCGCGCCTTCCGCTGAGCATTCTGCGCGAGGCCGGTATGGGACGCGAGGGACTGGAAGAGAGGCTTGCCAAGCTGAAGAAGGAGTACGACGACCTGCTTTCGGCGCGCGCAATGCTGCTTAAGGAAAACGGCTATCCCGAAAATTATACCGATGTGGTATACGAGTGCCCCAAATGCCGCGACACCGGCTACGACGGCATAAATTTGTGCGAATGTGCCAAGCGCCGCCTGACGCTGGAAAGCTACAAGTCCTCCGGTATATATAAGCTCATAACAACCCAGTCGTTCGACAATTTTTCTCTCGACGCCTACAAGACGCCGGAGCAAAAAAGCACAATGACGCGGTTATATAACGAGTCCAAAAAATATGCCGCCGAATTTAACCCCGAAGCCAGCCCGTCGCTGTTTTTTGTGGGGGATACGGGCTTGGGCAAAACGCATATTTCGTCAGCCATTGCCAAAACGATTATAGATAAGGGCTTCAGCGTGGTGTATGAAACGGCGCCGAGCATGATGACGCGGCTGGAAAGAGAGCATTTCGACCGTGAATATCACAGCGACGACCGCTATATGCAATGCGATTTGTTGATTATCGACGATTTGGGCGCGGAATATTCCAGTCGCATGAACATAAGCTTCCTTTATAATATAGTTAACACCCGCTTGATTAATTCTCTGCCGATGATAATCAGCACAAACCTTTCGCCCTACGAGCTCGAAAAGCGCTACGAGCGCCGCATGAGCAGTCGCTTGATGGGTGAATTCAAGGTTTTTGCGTTTAAGGGAAGCGATATGCGCCCGAATAAAAATTAAATTATTGTAAATTTTGCAAAAATCTATTGAAGTAATTCCCAATGCGTGATATAATATCTCTGTTATGTTTAAAGGGCATTTTGTGCCCATTCATAAACAAAATTTATTTTATGGATAAGAAAAGGAACGGTCCGCTGCCGTTGCTCGGCATGAACGTTTCCGGCTTTCCTAACAAGGAAGGAGGAGCTTTATGGATTTAATTAAAGCTTTCACAAACGAGCAACTCAAACAGGAGGTACCCGTAATCAATGTCGGTGACACCGTTAAGGTTCACAACAAGATCAAAGAGGGTACCAGAGAAAGAATTCAGATTTTCGAAGGCACCGTTATCGCTAAGAAAAACGGCGGCATCTCCGAAACCTTCACCGTAAGACGTATTTCCTACGGCGTAGGCGTTGAAAAGACTTTCCCTGTACATTCGCCCAATGTCGAAAAGGTTGAAATCGTTAGACAGGGTAAAATCCGCCGGGCGAAGCTTTACTATTTGCGCGGACTTTCCGGTAAAGCCGCAAAAGTCAAGGAACGCATATAATTGTGTTCGGTATATGGGTATTTCTGCGGCTTTGCGGAAATGCCCATATGTATTTTAACGGTGTGTGGCTTGTGCCGCCGCCAAGGGTAAGGTGAATCTGATGACCAAGGCTAAAACGAATAAAAAAACACTCTCGTTTACCGAAGAGCTGTACGACTGGGTTGAAACCTTTATCACCGCGCTGGTGGCGGTCGTGCTGATATTCACGTTCGTTTGCCGCATTGTCGCGGTGGACGGCCAAAGCATGAATAAAACGCTCGACCATCGCGATACGCTGGTTATTTCCGGCATTACCACGGCACAGACCGGCGATATTGTGGTGTTCCAACAGCTTGAGGATAATTTCCAAAAGCCGCTTATTAAGCGCGTTATCGCAACCGAGGGTCAAACTGTGGATATAGATTTTGAAACCTGGACCGTAACGGTTGACGGCCAAGCACTGGACGAGCCGTACGTGAATTATATTCCCGGCAAGGCCATGCGCTCCGGTCTTATACAGTTTCCCTACACTGTCGAGGACGGCCAGGTTTTTGTCATGGGCGATAATCGCAACAATTCCCACGACAGCCGTTCGTTCGGCGCCATCGACGAAAGAAATATTATGGGCAAGGTGCTTTTCAGAGTTACGCCCGTTAAAAAATTCGGCGTTGTAAAGCCGGTTGAATAATAGGTGAAAAATGCCCGGTCAAAATATACAGTGGTTCCCGGGGCATATGGCGAAAACCCGCCGTATGATTACCGAAAACCTCTCAAATGTTGATATAATTATCGAGCTGCTCGACGCGCGCATACCCGTCAGCAGCAAAAACCCCGAAATTACGCGGCTTATCGGCTCAAAGCCGCTGGTTTCCCTGCTTAACAAGGCTTCCCTTGCCGACCCCGATATGACTGCGCGTTGGAAAAGGCGCCTTGAATCTGAGGGTGCCGGTGTGCTTGTTACCGACTGCATCACCGGTCAGGGTCTTAGTGATATTGAGCCGATGGTTCGTCAGCTTCTGCACGAAAAGCTTGAGCGCTACGACGCCAAGGGTATGAGCGGCCGTACCGTCAAGGCCATGATTTTGGGCATTCCCAACGTCGGTAAATCCTCGCTCATCAATAAGCTCTGCGGCTCCAAAAAGGCAGCCGTCGAGGATCGCCCCGGCGTTACACTTCAAAAGCAATGGGTTCGCACGAATATCGGCATCGAGCTTCTCGATATGCCCGGCGTTCTCTGGCCGAAGTTCGACGACCGCACCGTCGCCGAAAATCTTGCCATCACCGGCGCCATCAAGGACGATGTTCTCTATCTCGATGATATAACCCTCGCACTTTTGGATCGCCTCCGCAAATATTATCCCGCTCTCCTTTGCTCTCGCTACAAGCTCGAAACCGCCGATCTCACACCTCTCGAGCTTCTCGATGCCATCGGCAAAAAGCGCGGCTTCCTCATTTCCGGCGGCGAAATCGACTACGACCGTTGCTGTACAACGATTTTAGACGAGCTACGTGGGGGAAGGGCAAGGCCATGCGCTCCGGTCTTATACAGTTTCCCTACACTGTCGAGGACGGCC
>CAYWMF010000075.1:0-7237 GCA_964459175.1 uncultured Oscillospiraceae bacterium | reverse complement strand
CAAGGCGCAGGACGAAGCACACGAGCAGGGCTATTCACAGGTTTTGTGGCTGGACGGCGTCGAGCACAAATACATTGACGAAGTCGGCGCGATGAACGTGTTCTTTGTTATCGACGGCGAGGTTGTAACTCCGTCGCTGGACGACGGCAACATTCTGCCGGGCGTAACACGTGATTCCTGCTTGGCATTGCTCAGAAAATGGGGCATCAAGGCTACAGAGCGCCGCATATCCATCGATGAGCTGGCAAAGGCCTACGACGAGGGCAAACTTCAGGAGGTTTTCGGCACCGGAACCGCCGCCGTTATTTCACCGGTGGGTGAGCTCAACTATCACGGCAAAATCATGACCATCAACAACGGCAAAATCGGCGAGCTTTCGCAAAAGCTGTACGACACCATGACCGGTATACAGTGGGGCAGACTGCCTGACGATATGGGCTGGATCGAAAGAGTTTAATTGCCGTGCCGTATAAGGATAAGCATTTTACAAATAATAGTACCGATACGCCCGCCGAGTCGGCGGGCGTGCCCGAAAAGCCGGACGAGCCGATAAAGCACAACAGAGCGATTTTAAAATCTCACAGCGATAAAAGAACTCCCTTTTATCTGCGAGGCTTCTTTATTCTCTGCGTTTTCAGCCTTATTTGCCTGGTCCTGCTTTTCGTTTTCCGACTGAACGGCGATTTTTCCGAGCTGTTTGTGCGGCGCGCGGCCGGACCTATGCGTATGCTGCTTAGCGCCTGCAGCTCGATTTTTCCGTTTTCGCTTGCCGAAAGTATAATAATTTTACTGCCGGTTTGGATAATTCTTTTTTATATCAAATTCTGTTCGGAAAATAAAAAGGACGATACCAACGCCACATTTTTTAAATATATCAAAATACTGATTTCAATAATTCTTATTCTTTTCGATACATTTGCGTTGACCGTCGCGCCCTCGTATTACCGCGCGCCGCTGAGCGACAATTTGAAAATCGAGAACAAAGCAATAACCGCGGAGCGCCTAAAGGACACCTGCGAAATTATGATTGAAATGCTCAATCGCGACGCCTCCGAAATATATTACGGCAGTGACGGTCAAAGCTATTCGCGCGAAAACTTTTCGGAGCTGTCGGACGAAATACAGGACTGCTTTAAAAAATTCAGTCAAAAATACGATTTTATATTCCCGATAGGCTTTCGCGCCAAGCCGATTGCGCTGAGTGAGCCGATGACCTATCTGCATATTTCAGGAGTATACACTTATTTTACCGGCGAATCAAATATTAATATCAATTATCCCGATTACATTCTTCCGCACACCGTAGCGCATGAAATGTCACACGCGCGCGGCGTGTTAAGCGAGGGTGACGCCAATTTTGTAGGCTTTCTGGTATGTCTGGAAAGCAAAAATCCGTATGTGCGCTATTCCGGCTTGATGAATATTTTTCCGTATATCGCCAACGCCCTCTACTCTGCGGACAGCGAGGCATACTTTGAGGTAATGTCAAAGCTTACCTATAATATTTATGAGGAGCTGGACGCTTTTTCGAAATTTTTCGAAAAATACAGCGCCTCGAAGGCGGCTGAAATATCCGGTGCGGTGAACGACACCTTTCTTAAAGCCAACGGGCAATCCGCCGGCATAGAATCCTACGGGCTTGTGGTGGATTTAACCGTAAACTATCTGGAGGAGCATTATGAAAGAGACGGCATTAAAAACTAAAAATGCGGCAGTAAGATTTCTGTCGATGTTTCTTTGCGTCTTAATACTGCTTTCGGCTTTTTCGGATTTCGGCACGGGTGATGCCGCCACAACACCGCTTTTATACATCAACGACACGGTTTTCGCCAACTGGCAGGATACTCCGCCGCAAAAGCTTGACGGTGTGGTATACATCCCGATAACCATGTTTATTGATTTGGAATATGTGTACTATTTTTCAAACCCGAAAACCGGCTCGTTTTATCTTCAAAACGAAGTAACAAAGGAATATCTTTCCTTTTCTCTCAAAACCAATGACGCCTACAACGGAAAAACCATGATAAAAATAGATATTTTGGTATTTAACAACACCATATATCTGCCCGCAATACAAACCGCCAATAATCTCGGCTTATATCTCGAAATGAACACCGATAACACCATTGTGCGACTGAGCGACGAATCGGCAAAAATGCAGTTCAGCAAGCTTATCGCAATGTACACACCGGTTGAAACGCCGCCTGTCACGGATCCGACGCCCGAAACGCCGTCCGACGATACGCCTCCGGCAGTAGACAACACACCGCCGGTCGTTGACGATACACCGCCGACACCGCCTCCGGTGCAAACCAAGCCGGAAGAGCCGGTTATAAATCCCTGCGAGGTATATATATGCTTTCGCGATCCCGATGTCAAAAATCTCGAGTCGTTGATGATCGCGCTGAAAAGCGGCAGAATCAGCGCCACCTTCTTCCTTTCAAGCGAATATATTGATGCAAACCCCGAAAAGGTGCTTTCGATTTACACCGCCGGACACTCGATAGCGCTGTACGCCAAAAACGGACATGACAGCTTCGACGGCTTTTACGGCGAAATCACTTCCGCAAACGACTATCTTGAGCGCATAATCAAGCAAAAAACCAGACTTGTGGCGCTGGACGGCAGCGAAAACGAATACAAAGCTCAAATCGAACAAAAGGGCTATTTGACGCATTCCTATGAAATAACGCCCTCAAAATATATTTACTATTCAAAAACACTTTCAAACACCGTCATCACCGCACTGAATTCTCATGCGAGGGCACGGGTACTCATGAACACCGATATAACCTCGGTTACGGCGCTGTACGATATCGCAAAGCACATAAATTCCTACAGCATTATCACCTCTTACGCCATAGACGAAACATTTTAACGGAAGGTATATTTTATGAATAAGAACATTTTGATAGTCGAAGACGAAAAGACAATCGCCGAAATTTTGCTTTTCAATATAAAGAAAAACGGCTTTGACGCAAAAGCGGTATATGACGGCGGAAGCGGCCTTGAAGAGGCGCTCAGCGGTAAATACGATCTTGTTCTGCTGGACCTTATGCTCCCCGTGATGGACGGTTTCGAAATATGCAAAAAGGTTCGCGAGGTGAGCGATATTCCGATAATAATGCTGACCGCTCGCGAGGAAGAGGCTGACAAGGTTATGGGGCTGGAAGTCGGCGCGGACGATTATATGACCAAGCCGTTCAGCATAAACGAGCTTTTGAGCCGCATAAAAGCCAATATTCGCCGTTATTCCAACGAAATGGTTACCCGCAAAATCACTGACAAGGTTATAAAGGCAGGCAAGCTTACCATTGACAGCGAAAGCTACGAGGTTACAAAGGGTGAACAAAAGCTTGACCTCACCAAAAAGGAATACGAGGTTATCGCATTTTTGGCCAAAAACATGGGCAAGGTTTATTCACGCGAGCAGCTCATGGAGGAAATCTGGGGCTACGATGGCTTTTACGGCGATATGCGAACCGTGGACGTGACAATTGCCCGACTGCGCAAAAAGTTAGAGGACAACCCGGCGCTCCCGGAATATATCCAAACAAAAAAGGGAATCGGCTATTTTTTTGCAAAGCCCGAATAAAACCACGCGGAGATAAGCAAAATGTTTAACAAACTTCAAACAAAAATCGTGCTTATCCTGACAGTTTTCATTATTTTGATTATGACTGTGGTGGGCACAATACTGCTGAATAATGTCTTTTCGTTCTACACCGAGGATTTTGTATCTCAAATGGACAGCTTCTTCGACGAGGAACACACCGCTATTCTCAAAGAAAGCCTAAAAAGTGACAATTATGTCGAGCAACTCAAGGACAAGCTGACCGCATATTCGTCATTTTTGGGTATCGACCCCTACCGGAGCTTTTATATTCTTGACGAGCAGGGCGATTTTTTGGACAGCAACGCGGATCTGGACAATACAAACATCACAAAAACCCGCAATCTGCTTTCCGCAATAAACGGAACTATCGCCGACAAGCAGTATGCCGCCTCGTCCGTTATGGACTACGCGGTGCGGTTGGAGGACGAAAACCGCTGTGTTATAATATATATTGCGGACACGCAGGATGAAATGAGAAGCATTTCATCAATTATATTTACAATTATTATCCAAGCTCTTCTTGTCGGCATGATATTCGCGTTAATACTTTCCTTTATTATATCGTCGGCAATTTCATCACCAATCAAAAGGATAACCGCCACCGCATCGCTCATTGCGGACGGCAATTTTTCACAGCGCGTGGCGGTGCATTCAAAGGATGAAATCGGTGTGCTTTCGGAGGCCTTTAACTCCATGGCAGGCGAGCTGAAAAGCAACATGGACGAAATCAGCGGCGAACGCGAAAAGCTGAGTACCATATTTTCATATTTGAAGGACGGAGTTATCGCATTTGACTCAAGCGGCGCGATATTGCACATAAATCAAACGGCAATCGACCTTTTGAAATCCGATTACCGCGAAAGCATGTCGCTGGCCGATTTTATAGCATTGCTCAACGTCGGATATACTCAGGAGGAGCTGATCGAGGACGCTTCCTGCGGTGACGGCAAGGTATTTTACGATGTTAATTTCAAAAACCGCGTCATTGACATAAACTTCGGAAGCTTCAGCTTTGAGCTTTCGGGCAATCCGTATATCGGCTACATTGCGGTAATGCATGACGTGACCGAGCATTTCGAGCTGGAGCTTGCACGGCGCGAATTCGTCGCAAATGTTTCGCACGAGCTTCGCACGCCGCTTACCGGCATAAAGGGTGCCGCCGAAACAATCATCGAAAACAGCGATATGCCCCCCGAAATGATTTCGCATTTTTTGGAAATGATAGTCGGCGAATCCGACCGCATGACAAGAATCGTGCACGATTTACTGATGCTTTCGCGGCTGGACAACAACCGTGTTTCCTGGAAAATTTCTTCGTTCTCCCCTGCCGAATTGCTTCGCAATCGCATCGAAATTCTACAGCATGAGGCAAAAACCCACAAGCAGCGCCTGACTATTGAAAAAATCAAAGAGGATCTGCCCACCATCACCGCCGACCGCGAGAAAATCGACCAGGTCCTTACCAATATAATCCAAAATGCAATCAAATACACGCAGGACGGCGGCGCGATAAGCACCTCTGTCGGCATCAAAAGCATTAAGGACGCCGAAAATCTCAAGGACGGTCAATACGTCTGCTTCACCGTTGCCGACAACGGCATGGGCATTCCGCAGGAGGATATTCCGCACATTTTTGAACGCTTCTACCGTGTCGAAAAGGCGCGTTCCTCCGAAAAGGGCGGCACCGGTCTTGGACTTTCGATTTCAAAGGATATTGTACTGGCACACGGCGGTGACATAACAATCGCCAGCACGCTCGACAAGGGCACCTGCGTGACGATATATCTGCCGCTCAAATGCTCCATCAAGGAGTGAACATATGAAATTCAAAATTCCTATAGGTTCAAAAGTCATTGAAAATTTAAAGCTGGCGCTTACGATTGCTTTGTTTGCTTCGATGCTGGTGTTGTTCGTTTTTTTCGCCGAAATCAAGCTCGGCTCGCTCGGCATACCGAATTGCTTCGCAATCGCATCGAAATTCTACAGCATGAGGCAAAAACCCACAAGCAGCGCCTGACTATTGAAAAAATCAAAGAGGATCTGCCCACCATCACCGCCGACCGCGAGAAAATCGACCAGGTCCTTACCAATATAATCCAAAATGCAATCAAATACACGCAGGACGGCGGCGCGATAAGCACCTCTGTCGGCATCAAAAGCATTAAGGACGCCGAAAATCTCAAGGACGGTCAATACGTCTGCTTCACCGTTGCCGACAACGGCATGGGCATTCCGCAGGAGGATATTCCGCACATTTTTGAACGCTTCTACCGTGTCGAAAAGGCGCGTTCCTCCGAAAAGGGCGGCACCGGTCTTGGACTTTCGATTTCAAAGGATATTGTACTGGCACACGGCGGTGACATAACAATCGCCAGCACGCTCGACAAGGGCACCTGCGTGACGATATATCTGCCGCTCAAATGCTCCATCAAGGAGTGAACATATGAAATTCAAAATTCCTATAGGTTCAAAAGTCATTGAAAATTTAAAGCTGGCGCTTACGATTGCTTTGTTTGCTTCGATGCTGGTGTTGTTCGTTTTTTTCGCCGAAATCAAGCTCGGCTCGCTCGGCATACCGGATATAAACGCCGCAAGCGGCGTTCCATCGGACAAAATGTGGATTTTTTCGGGCGGCACATATCACGCGTCGGCAAACGAATCGGATTCGCCGTATATATTTCCCTGCTCGATAACATTCCGCTCGGGCTCGGCGACGCTCTCGGTTTCAAGACAAAAAAACATAACGATCAATGTCTACAATGACCTGGTTCAATATGTATCCGAGGTACTGAGTCAACGTTATGTCTGCAAAAAAGTAGAATATGACGAATACGCGCTGCTGCTCAAAAGCGGAAATTATACCATATTAAACTATGACAGCGATATTTCCGCCTATATTCTGCGCCTGTATTGCGAGCGTAGTGCCGACGGCTTTTACAGCGGCGAGGCGTTCAGTATAAAAAAGCTTTTATTGACCGGCAACGAAAACGAGCGCCTGATAGCCTATGCCGTGAATTCGAAAAGCGAGGTGGTTCGCTTTTCGCCGCTGAACGATGCGGACGCTACGGCCTATCCGATTAACAGCGCGGTAATTTCGGCATATAATAACAGTAAAATCCTGGTTCCGTCGGTTTTATCCTTTGAATCCGATTTCTTTGCGGTCCGGCAAAATGTCGCCGCGGATATTGCTTTCGGCTCGGATATACAATTTTACGAAGCCGGAATCAGCAATCCCCTGGAATTCATAAACCAGCTGACGACCGAGGATTCGTTAATAAAAAATGACCGTATACTTTCGATTTTGAAAAGCTTCAAAATAAACACCGGTCTTGTTCGCCACTACGCCGACGCCAACGTCATATATTTTGTTGAAAGCAGTGCCTCGCTGGCCATGTCGGGCGACGGATACATCACCTATAACGGCGAGGACGGCGGAATTCCGCTTTCCAAAATACTTGAGCGCGACGGCACCGATTTTTCAGTTGCGGACAAGCTGACCGCCGCCATAACTCTGATAGGCGGTTTCAGCAACAACATTGTGGGCGGAGGCGGTGAAATCAAGCTTTCGAACGTAAGCTACGACGCCGCAAGCGGTATAACAAAATTCGAATTCACCTACAG
>CAYWMF010000074.1:0-7240 GCA_964459175.1 uncultured Oscillospiraceae bacterium | reverse complement strand
ACCATATAGGGGTTGAGTCCGGCTGCCGCCGCGGTTTTGCGGAAGGTAGCCTCGTGCATTCTCGGAGAGCAGGAACAAATTACCAGCCCCGTGAGGTTATGCTCCTTGACGGCAGTCTTGATTATATCCTGGCCGGCCTGGGAGCACATGTATTGATAGTTTGTGGAAAAGACAACGCCGGGCTCGTTTTTGAGAGCATCGGAAACTGCCTGTACATCCACCGTGCCGGCGATATTTGAACCGCACCAGCACACGAAAACGCCTATTCTTTGCATTATGTCTTTTCCTCCTTATTTATTGTATTTTCTCAGCGCGCTGACGATGGCCTGTTGAGGGAGCGCCTCTTCGACCAGCGCGGGAATATCGTCGGGCTTAAGATGATTTGCGCCCTGGCGGCGTACCGCCGACAGACGCACCGCCTCAACCAGCTTGGCAGGCTCGACGCCGCGGGGACAGCGCTCAACGCAGGCAAAGCAGGTCAGGCATTGGTAGAGGGATTCGGATTTGAGAAGCGGCTCGATATCGCCGTTTTCAACCATGTATACGAACTGGTGAGGATGATATTCCATCTCGCCGTAGGCGGGGCAAGTGGCGGAGCATTTGCCGCAGCGCATACATTTGCGCGGATTGACGCCGCTCATGCGGATGATTTCGTCTTTAAGATTATTATTCTGCATCGTCGTTCTCCTTTACTCCCAAAGCCTCGGCAAGAAGCTCTGTGAAATATACCACCGGAACGCTTGAGCCGTTCTTTTCGAGGTTGTATTTGCACAAGGGGCAGGCCGTAACAATCATTTCGGCGCCGTTTTTCTGTGCGCTTTCGAACACCTTACTGCTTCTTGCCTTGGCGCTGTCGGGGTTTTCGAGGGCTATGTAGCCGCCGCAGCATTCGTTGCGGAACGGATAAACCACTGCCTCGCCGCCCAGCGCGCGTATCAAATCCTCCATAATGCGGGGATTTTCGGGATCGTCCATTTTCATAACGCCCGACGGACGCAACAGCAAGCAGCCGTAATATGCGGCGATTTTCTTGCCGGCAAGCGAATTTACAACCTTTTCCTTGACCTTATCGAAGCCGATTTCGTCGCGAAGTAGCTCCAGATAATGCATAACCTTGGTGCCGCCGTCGTAATTTTCGTCGGCGGGCAGGTAATTATTGACCTTGGCGGCAAATTCCGCGTCGTTCTGCATGGCATGGTTGGTTTGCTTGATGACATTATGGCAAGCGGAACATACCGAAACAAGAATTTGGTTCTTATCCTGTGCCGCCTTAAGCGCTCTTACGGACGACAGCTTTGTGGCAACCTCGTCGCGGGAGGTGGTAAACACGCCGCCGCAGCATTGCCAGTTTTCTATCTCTTCAAGACATACGCCGAGAGCTTGGGCGCTTTTTCTCGCGTACTTGTCTAATATCTTAGCTTTTGTTTTTAGAGTACAGCCGGGAAAGTAAGCTACTGTCTTCATTAAACTGAAAGACCTCCTTATAAATAATTTGCAATGCGCAATATACAATGCGCAGTTCGCAATTTCGGTTGATTTTCGCAAAGCGAAAATCCTCATTAATTGCTAATTACTAATTTCTAATTTCTAATGGTTTAACATGCTTCTGTTAATACGTACCGAGAAAAATTGCAAAAGACAAGGCTTGCGGTGATTAAAGCGAAGAAGTGTACTAATGTACTCGACTGAGCTTTAAGAGCCGCGTAACGCCGTATTTTGCAATTTTCTCGACGGTACGTTAAACCATTTGCTCGGGGTGGAATACCTCGTCAAATTTTTCGGCGGTCAAAAAGCCCAGCTCAACGCAGGCTTCCTTGAGTGAAATATTGTCCTTGAAAGCCTTTTTGGCGGTTTTTGCCGCGTTTTCGTAGCCGATGTAGGGGTTAAGCGCGGTAACCAGCATAAGCGAATTATGCAGATTGTGGTGCATTTTTTCTTTATTTGCCTTGATACCGACGGCGCAGTTCTTGTTGAACGAAAGGATCGCCTCGGCAAGCAGGCGTGCGGATTGCAGGAAGTTGTAAGCGCAGACCGGCATGAAAACATTCAGCTCGAAATTGCCCTGAGATGCAGCCATACCGACGGCGACATCGTTGCCCATGACCTGAACGGCAACCATGGTAACAGCCTCACACTGGGTGGGGTTGACCTTGCCGGGCATGATGGAGGAGCCGGGCTCATTTTCGGGAATGAATATCTCGCCCAAGCCGTCGCGCGGACCGCTTGCCAGCCAGCGAACGTCGTTGGCAATTTTCATCATATCGCAGGCGGTTGCCTTGATAGCGCCGTGTGCAAAGACCAGCTCGTCCTTGGAGGTGAGCGCGTGGAATTTATTTTCGGCGGTAACAAACGGCTTGCCGGTGAGGCCGGAAACCTTTTCGGCGACGACGCGGCCGAAATCGGGGTGAGCGTTAAGACCCGTGCCGACGGCAGTGCCGCCCAGCGCCAGCTCGTGAATCGGCTTAAGCGCCAGCTTCAACAGCTCGACATCCTTTTCAAGGCTGGAGCGCCAGCCGGAAATTTCCTGACTGAACTTTATGGGAGTTGCGTCCTGAAGGTGAGTTCTGCCGCTTTTTACGATGCCCTCGTTTTCGGCTTCAAGGCGCTTAAAGGTTGCAATGAGCGTTTCAATGGCGGGAATAAGCTTATCCTCGACCATGAGCACCGCGGCAATGTGCATAGCGGTGGGAAAGGTATCGTTGGAGGATTGGCTCATATTGACGTCATCGTTGGGGTGAAGCAGCTTTTCGCCGGCGATGGCGTTGCCGCGATTGGCGATAACCTCGTTGGAGTTCATATTGGACTGTGTGCCGGAGCCTGTCTGCCAAACAACCAGCGGGAAATTGTCGTTGAGTGTGCCGGCGATAACCTCGTCGCAGGCGGCCTCGATGGCTTTGAGCTTTGCGGGGGTCATTTTTTCGGGCTTCAGCACGGCGTTGGCTTGAGCCGCGGCCTTTTTGAGTATACCGAAAGCGTGAACGATTTCGGCGGGCATGGTTTCTATACCGACGCCGATTTCAAAATTTTCGTGGCTTCTTTGGGTTTGAGCGCCCCACAGCTTGTCGGCGGGAACCTTAACCTCGCCCATGGAGTCGTGCTCTATTCTGTAATCCATGTATATACCTCCGAATAATATATTCAATATTTATATTTCAACGCTGGCGATTGTCTGCTTGAGCTTATCGGCGCTGGCGCGGAAATAGCTGATTTCGCTGTCGCTGAGCGGCATCATTATCTTGTTGCGGATAACGCGGCTGCCGATGTTGCAGAGTGTGCTCATACATACGTCTTCGATACCGTATTCGCCGTGGAACATGGTGGAAACCGTCATGGTGGTGCCTACGACGCCCAAAAGACCCTTGCAAATATGGACGACAGAGGCGGAAACGGCGTAATATGTAGCGCCCTTGTTGGCAATAACCGTTGCGCCGGACTTTCTGACATAGTCCTCAATCTCGGCGTAGTTGAGCTCGGGCAGAACCTTGCCGTCCTTGGCAAAGGCCTTGCCGCATTCGGTGATCGGAATGTTGGAAATGTTGGCCAAAGACCACGGAACGAACGAGGAATCGCCATGCTCGCCCAAAACGTAGGCGTGAATGTTATTCTGATTGATGGTGTAGTATTCCGAAAGACATGAACGCAGTCTTGCCGAGTCAAGCAATGTGCCGGAGCCGACAATGCGGTTTTCGGGAATGCCGGAGCATTTGGTGAAAACATAGGTCAAAATGTCAACCGGGTTGCTTACCAAAATAAAGGTTGCGTCGGGCGCGTATTTTGTTATTTTCGGAGTAATATCCTTGATAATATTGATATTTATCTGCGCAAGCTCAAGTCTTGTCTGGCCCGGCTTTCTTGCCATGCCGGAGGTGATAATGACTATATCGGAGCCCTCGGCGTCCTTGTAGTCGCCGTCATAAACAGAGCAGGGACTGCAGAACGAAATGCCCTGGCGAATATCCATAGCCTCGCCGTAGGCCTTGTTTTTGTTGATATCGATCATTACGATTTCTGTAGCGACGCCCGAAACGGTCAGTGTGTACGCAATGGTGGAGCCAACGTTGCCGGCGCCGATAACGGTGATTTTACTCATGATATTTACCTCTCAAAATTATTTCTTTTTATTTTTTTAAGTACGTTAACCGCGTCGCTTATGCTCTTTTGCTGCGACAGCAGACCGTAATTATCTACATTGATTTTATCCCGCGCGGTGTGTGTCAAACAGCCCGGGCCGCCGATACAGCCGCCCACGCAGGCCATGCCCTCGATGAAGTTCGCGTCCGACACGTTTTTGCTCAGCCTTAAAAGCGCCGTGCGGCATTCCTCAAGACCGTTGCAGGAAATGGATTTAAGCTTGAAATCGCCCTTGCCTTGCTCCTTAAGCGCCTCGGCAACCGCGTCGGAAAGACCGCCGCAACGGGCAAATATTCTGCCGAAATACGAAGCGCCGTCCAATTCACTTTCCTCAAGCGCGCTTATATCTATATCGCGGCTGGCGAACAGCGCCTGAAGCTCCTCGAAGGTAAGCGCCACATCCACATACGGCTTAACGGCGCCGAGCTGCGCCTCGGCCTTTTTGGCAGTGCATGGACCGATGAATATAACCTTACTGCCGGGGTCGGATTCCTTGATATACTTTGAAATCGTCGCCATGGGTGAGAGCGAGCTTGAAATATACGGCGCCAAATCCGGGAAAGCCTTTTTGACGTGGGTTACAAACGCCGGACAGCACGAGCTTGTCAATACGCCGCGCTCCGCCAGCTCCTCGGCCTCCTCCTCGGCGACCATATCGGCGCCCAGAGCCGCCTCCGTAACGCTGTAAAAGCCCAGCTGCTTTATGCCGCTGATAACCTGACCCGGCTTTGCGTAGGTGAACTGACTTGAAATAGAGGGCGCGACAACGGCGTAAACCTTGTATTTTTGGTTGTTTTCGCTGTTTTTGATAATATCTATGGCGTCCAGAATGTAGGATTTATCGCTGATTGCGCCGAACGGACATTGATAAACGCAGGCGCCGCACGAGGTACATTTATTATTATCTATAAGCGCCGCCTTGTTCTCGTCCATCAAAATTGCCTTTGCCTTGCAGGCGTTTTGGCAGGGTCTTTTGTGATTTGTAATGGCGCTGAACGGGCAAACCTTTGCGCAGGCGCCGCATTCCTTACATTTTGCTTTGTCGATATGCGCCTTTTGCTGGTCGTCGAAGCTTATCGCGCCGAACTTGCACACATCCTCACAGCGGTGAGCCAGACAGCCGCGACAGGCGTTGGTGACTTCAAAACCGCCCATTGGGCATTCGTCGCAGGCAATGGTGATAACCTCAATGACATTTTTATTGCTTTTATCGCCGCCCATTGCAAGCTTGACGCGCTTGGAAAGAATGGCTCGCTCCTTGTACACACAGCAACGCATGGTAGCTTCGTTTCCGGGAACGATGATTTCGGGAATATCCGGAATTTTTTCCATAAGCGTTCCGTCCCAGGCATACTGCGCAACCTCACGAAGAACCTTATACTTAAGATGCTGAACCTTGGTGTCGAATTTCCTCATAGCACCACCTCCCGTAAAAACTCGCCTTGGTATGCAAAACGACCGATCAAATATATTATAGGAAAGCTTTGAATTATCGGCGTAAAGCGCGCATTGTTTAAAAATTAACAATCTTTTGTTCAATAAACAGGCAGAACCTCGAAACACCGTTTCGGGGTCATGCCTTAGCCGCTATAATATCCGAAGTAAATTCTTCGGCAACGTAAAACATTATACTATATTTTTTGGATAATATCAAGAGTTTTTTTAAAAAAATTTGAGATTTTTTTTAGATTATTTGACAATTTTTTCAGCCTTGCCTTATGCAAGCTGTCATATTTTCTTTTTACTGGAAAAATCCGCGCTTTTCGGGCGTTTTTTCGGCAAAAAGTCGGGGCTTAAAATTGGCAAAATCAGTAAAAGAAATATGCGTTTACACGCAGTTCATTTTTATATGTTATAATGTTCTTCCATATTTACGGAATAGCATATATCAATTCATAAAAATGTAATCATTGCGGCTGTATCTGCCGCCTGTTTGAGGAAAGGAATCATGAAAGCTGTCGTTTATTTAAACTTCGCTATTTCGCTCATTTTCACTCTATGCTATTTTTATCAGTTTATTTACGTTGCGGTGGGCTTGTTCGCCAAGCAGCGCCGACTCGATGCAAAGAAAAATCACCGTTACGCCGTTGTCATTTCGGCTCGCAATGAAGCATGTGTCATTTCAAATTTGATAGAAAGCGTCAAAGCTCAAACCTACCCGACCGAGCTGGTCGATATTTTTGTGGTGGCGGATAACTGTACCGACGATACTGCCGCGATTGCCCGTAATGCCGGTGCCAATGTGTACGAGCGCTTCGACAATAAGCAGGTGGGCAAGGGCTACGCGCTGGACTGGCTGTTCAAGCGGATTGATACGGATTACGCCGACAAGAGCTATGAAGCATATATCATTTTTGACGCCGACAACGTGCTGGAAAGCGACTTTATCGAGCAGATGAACAAGGCCTTTGACAGCGGCTACAGAATTGTCACCAGCTATCGCAACTCCAAAAACTTCGCGGAAAACTGGATCACGGCGGGCTATTCGCTGTGGTTTTTGCGCGAGGCGAAATATCTCAACAACGCCCGCATGATTTTAGGCACCAGCTGTGCGGTTTCGGGCACCGGCTTTTTGGTAAGCACCGAGGTTATCCGTGCCAACGGCGGCTGGATTCACCATTTGCTGACCGAGGATATCGAGTTCACCGCCGATTGTATTGCCGGTGGCGAAAAAATCGGCTACTGTGCCGACGCCGTGCTGTATGACGAACAGCCGGCCAAGCTTAAGGTTTCCTATCGCCAGCGCCTCAGATGGGCAAAGGGCTTTTATCAGGTGTTTTTTCATTATTCGTCCAAGCTTTTTAAGGGCATTTTCAAGGGCAGCTTCTCCTGCTACGACATGCTGATGATGCTCTCGCCCACAATGCTTTTGACGGTTTTCAGCATGCTTTTGAACATCGGCGCGCTGATTGTCGGCCTTGCCACCGGCTCGGAATATGTGTCGGCGCTGCTCAAAGTACTGCTTCAGACGGTTTCCAGCTTCTACATAATGTTTTTCGCGCTGGGGCTCATCACGACAGTCACCGAATGGCAAAAAATCCACTGCTCCACCGCCCAAAAAATCAAATATCTTTTCACTTTTCCGATTTTCCTTTTCACCTACGCATAC
>CAYWMF010000073.1:0-7263 GCA_964459175.1 uncultured Oscillospiraceae bacterium | reverse complement strand
ATATCGAAATGTAAAATTAAAAAATCCGAAATTTGCAGTACAATAATTGGTGCTACAATATCATCATAACATAAGGAGGTAACAGCTATGTTGAAAAAAATACTTATCGCACTTTTGACGCTCGGAATGGTTTTTGTCGTTGCCTGCAAGCCGCAAAGCGAAAAGCCTAATGTTGACCCGGATATAATTCAAGGCGATGAAAACGGCGACGAACAGCCACAGCCGGCCGATCCGACCAATCCCCACAACGCCGAAAATCTCAAAGAGTTCATAGAGCAAAGATATGCCGCGGCAAAGGAAGCCTATTTTTGGTTCACCGTAAACAGTATGCCGCCGGCCGACGATAATGTGGATATAAACAACATTAAAGAGATTGACGGCTTGTACTACTATAAAACCGGTGCCGAGAATATAAACAGCCTTGACGATCTCGAAAAATACCTGAAAACGCTGTTTTCCGATGAAATTGCCGATGTGCTTATGAAAGCAAACGGAAATCACTATATTGATATCGACGGTGAGCTGTGGGCAACCGATGCACAGCGCGGCACAAATATTTATGTCGGTGATGTTATATTTTCGATTACCGAAAAAACCGATGATAAAATCGTTTATACCGCCAATGTCGAGATAATTAACCCCGAAAGCAAAGAGGTCGAGGGTGTGGACGTTCACGATTACGTGTACGAAAAGACCGACGACGGCTGGAAATGGACGCAGTTTTCAATATACGAATAAATTTATGGATTACAAATACCGATTGGGGGCAAACTAATTTCGTACAAAAATACTCGGAGGGATAATATGTGCGAAAACAGATTCTACATCTGCCGCCATTGCGGCAACCTAATCGGACTTATCGAGGATTCGGGTGTGCCGATCAAATGCTGTGGTCAGCCTATGCAACAGCTGGAGCCGATGACAGGCGGCGGAGGCGGTGAAAAGCATTTGCCGCTGGTGGAAGTTGCAAACGGAAAGGTCGTTGTAAATGTCGGCGCGATTCTTCATCCGATGGAAAGCGGTCACAGTATCGGCTGGGTTTATTTGCAAACAGATCGCGGCGGGCATCGGAAATGCCTTTTTGTCGGCGAGGAACCCAAGGTAAACTTTACGCTTGACGACGAAAAGCCTGAGGCGGTATACGCCTATTGCAACAAGCACGGCTTATGGAAACAGGAAATATAGTGAAAGGCGCCGCAGAAATGCGGCGCCTTTTTTACATAAATTTCAAATATTGTATTGATAATTTGGGTGGAATATGTTATAATACTTGCATAAAGCCTTGCTTCGCAAGTCTTTGGGCTACGCCCTTGCCGCGCTAACGCGCGCCATGCAGTATTGACGGCTTCGCAAAAATGCCCTTGCAAGCAAGCATTTTTGCTTCATGGTAGAAAACTTGCATAAAGCCTTGCTTCGCAAGTCTTTGGGCTACGCCCTTGCCGCGCTAACGCGCGCCATGCAGTATTGACGGCTTCGCAAAAATGCCCTTGCAAGCAAGCATTTTTGCTTCATGGTAGAAAACTTGCATAAAGCCCTGCTTCGCAAGTCACACAAATTTGCAATTTGCCAATACCGAAGTCACGCTTGCGGGTTTTGCAAGCGTGCCCTCTGGAATTTGCAAGAAAATTCGTAATTAAGGAAAAATTTGATATAGGTGGTTATTATGAATATTAAGGATTACTGCTATAACGAAAACGAATTCGGAATGAATTACAAGGTTTTCTACCCCGATGTATACAAGGATTTGCCCTTGATTGTCTATTTGCACGGCGCAGGTGAGCGTGGAACCGATGCGTCACACTTATACCGCCATGCTATCCCAAAGCTTATAAACGAGGGGCGAGAGATACCGGCGGTGGTAGTTGCGCCGCAATGTCCGGCTAAATTTGTATGGGATAATGTTGTCGAGCGGCTGAAAGGAATAATCGATTCCGTTGCGGCGGAATTTGAAATAAAAGCCGATCGCATTTCGATAACCGGTTCGAGTATGGGTGGCTTCGGCAGCTGGATGATGGGCTTGACCTATCCCTCGTTTTTTGCCGCCGTCGCGCCGATTGCGGGCGGAGGTATGGCGTGGCGAAGCTCAAAGCTGCGTACTACGCCGATTCTGGCGATTCACGGAAGCGCCGACGAGGCAGTGTCAATTGTGTATTCTCAAATGATGGTTAACGGCGTTAATGCAAGCGGAGGCAAGGCTGAGCTTATCACGCTTCAGGATTACGGCCACAACGACGGGATCGACTATGCTTACCGCAATACCAAGCTTATTGATTGGCTTATAGAGCAAAGAAGAACAAATTTTGACTATGTTCCCGAGGTTTGCGAGAGCATGTTCTGATTTGCTGTACATAAAAAGTATTAAAAATTTATCTTGAGGAAGATTGTAATGAAGGTTGTATTGCAGAGTTTAACCAAAAAATTTCCGTCGCGCGCCAAAAAGTCACCCGATGTTGTGGCGGTGAACGGAGTTGATTTTGAAATTCCCGACGGAAAGCTGGTGGGGCTTCTAGGTCCGTCAGGTTGCGGAAAAAGCACAACGCTGAATCTTATTTGCGGTTTGCTTAAGCCGACCGAGGGCAGAATCCTTTTCGGCGATGACGATGTTACCGATATACCGCCGGAAAAAAGGGGAGTGGGCATGGTGTTTCAAAACTATGCCTTGTATCCGCATCTCACGGTGTACGAAAACATTATTTTTCCACTGGAAAATTTAAAGGGCAAGGAGCGACTGAGCAAGGAAGAAATGCGCAAAAAGGCGCATGAAATTGCCGCGCTGGTTCAGATTGACGAGCTTATGGAGCGCAAACCGTCGGATCTTTCGGGCGGTCAGCAGCAGCGCGTTGCCATCGCGCGGGCGCTGGTAAAAATGCCGCGGGTTTTGCTTTTGGACGAGCCGCTGTCAAATCTCGATGCGCGCCTGCGACTGCAAACGCGCGAGGAAATTAAGCGTATACAAAAGGAAACCGGAATTACCACGATATTCGTCACGCACGACCAGGAGGAGGCCATGAGCATTTCGGATATGATTGTGCTGATGAAAAGCGGCGTTATACAGCAGATAGGCAAGCCGCAGGAGGTATACGACAACCCGACAAATCTGTTCGTCGCCATGTTTTTGGGCACACCGCCGATCGGCGTGTATGACGGTAAGGTCAGCGGCGGAAAGCTTTATATCGGCGATGATGCGGTACTGAATGCCGATATTCCGGATTGTGAGGTCTATGTCGGCATACGTCCCGAGGGCTACACGATAGATGATAACGGAGCTTTTAATTGCAAGCTTTGCGGCGTTGAGGTTATGGGGCGCGATATAACGGTGCTGTCCTCCAACTCGGCCTGCCATGCGCCTGTAATTCGCTCAATTGTCAGTGCGGAAAACAAGGTTGATACCTCGCGCGAGAATGTCCGCTTTAGCCTTAAGCCGCATAAGGTACTGCTTTTCGACAAAAAAACCGAAGGAAGAATCTATTTCTGAGGTGAAAAATGGAAAACAAAAATTTTAAGGCATGGCTTTACTTACTGCCGGCGTTGATATTTTTGGCGGTGTTCATGATATACCCGTTGATAGATGTGCTGGTTTATTCGTTTGAAGAGGGCTATAATTCCGCCTCACAAACTTTTTACGGTGTGGGAACATATAACTATTCATACGTTTTGCACGATACTTATTTTTTGCAGGCGGTTAAAAATACAATAATACTTGTGGCTGTGACGGTGCCGATTTCTACCGGGCTGGCGCTTTTGATTTCGCTTGGGCTCAGTTCGATAAAGCCGCTTCGAAGCCTGTATCAGACGATATATTTTTTGCCGTATGTTACCAATACATTGGCTGTCGGACTTGTTTTTATGATACTTTTCAAAAAAACCGCCTACACTGACGGACTTGTAAATCTGCTGATAAATCTTTTCGGCGGTGCGTCGGTGGATTTTATCGATGGTCCCTACGCGGCAAAAATGTTTGTGCTGTGCTTTTACACGATTTGGATTGTCATGCCGTTCAAAATACTTATTCTCACCGGTGCGCTTGCATCGGTTAACCCGAATTACTACAACGCCGCGCGCGTGGACGGAACCTCAAAGCTGCGCATGTTCTGCAAAATTACACTGCCGATGATTTCGCCGATGCTGTTTTATTTGATAATTACCGGCTTTATCGGTGCATTTAAGGCGTATAGTGATTCCGTGGCGCTGTTCGGCACCGACCTTAATGCCGCCGGCATGAACACGATTGTGGGTTATGTTTACGATATGCTGTACGGCGACAGCGGCGGTTATCCGTCCTATGCTTCGGCGGCGGCGATAATACTGTTCGCCATTGTTTTGACGATAACCTGCATAAATCTTATTGTAAGCAAAAAACATGTACATTATTAAGAGGATGTTATGGACAAGCACACAGATTACACTAAAATAGAAAAATCCGCTCACCGCCGAAAGCTGGTGTCAAACGCGGTTGTTTACGTTTTGCTGACCTTGTGGGCGCTGGTGGTGCTGTTTCCGTTTTATTGGATGCTGCTTTCGTCCGTAAAGGGCTACGGCGCCTATAACGCGGAGTATGTTCCGAAGTTTTTCACACTTTCGCCAACGCTTGAAAATTATGTCGAGGCCTTTACCGCCGTTTCGCTCGGCAGATATTTTGTGAACACGATTATTTTTACG
This sequence comes from uncultured Oscillospiraceae bacterium, assembly GCA_964459175.1. Classification (GTDB taxonomy): domain Bacteria; phylum Bacillota; class Clostridia; order Oscillospirales; family SIG627; genus SIG627. The sequence goes on along the minus strand of CAYWMF010000073.1, from coordinate 2,604 downwards.
GTTGTCACCACGCTTATTATGCTGGCAGTTGTAATTCCGGCGGCATTTGCCTTTGCGCGACTGAATTTTCGTGGCAAAAACCTGGTTTTTACACTGCTGTTGTCACTAATGATGATACCGAACGAGCTTGTTATAATTACGAATTTTACCACAATAACCAATCTTGAGCTGCGAAACAGCTTCCCCGGGCTTATATTGCCGTCGATTATGTCGGTTTTTTATATCTATCTGCTCAAGGAAAATTTTGCGCAGGTCCCGGACGAGCTTTACTACGCCGCCAAGGTGGACGGAACGTCGGATTTGAAATATCTTTTAAAGGTTTTGATTCCGATTTGTCGGCCTACCGTCGTGACAATTACCGTGCTTAAGGTCATAGAATGCTGGAATTCCTATGTTTGGCCGCGGCTTATAACCGACGATGCGGCGTATTATTTGGTTTCCAACGGCATACAGGAAATCCGCGAAAACGGCTTCGGACGCGAAAATATCCCGGCAATGATGGCGGCGGTGGTGGTAATTTCGGCGCCGCTGGTGGTGCTGTTTTTGATTTTTCGCAAAAAAATTATGGCGGGTGTGGCGCGCGGAGGTACTAAAGGATGAAAAAATTATTTTTTGCATTGCTGTCGGCTTTTTGTCTATTTGCGCTTTTCGGTTGCCACGGCGCGAGAGAGCATAACGCCTTTGAAATTCCGCACGAATTTGACACCTCACGCAATTACGAAATTGTTTTCTGGGCAAAAAACGATACCAATCGCACACAAACCGCAATATACGAAAAGGCTATCGAGGATTTCGAGGCGCTGTACCCAAATGTAAAGATTACTTTGCGCCTGTATACCGATTACGGCAAAATATATAACGATGTTATAACAAACCTTGCAACCGATACGACGCCAAATGTCTGCATAACCTATCCCGACCATATAGCTACCTATCTGACCGGTGAAAATGCCGTTGTCCCGCTGGATGGGCTGATGAATGACGAAAAATACGGCCTTGGGGGCAGTGAGGTTAAGTTCGATTCACCGCGTCGCGACGAAATAATACCGCAATTTTTGAAGGAATGCTCGTTTGGCGGCGTGCATTATGCGTTGCCGTATATGCGCTCCACCGAGGCTTGTTATGTCAACAAGAGCTTTGTCGAAAAGCTGGGCTATACCTTGCCCGAAACGCTTACATGGGATTTTGTGTGGGAGGTTTCGGAGGCCGCGACGAAGAAAAATGCCGACGGAACATACTTTTTGAACGGACAAAAAATCATGTTGCCGTTTATTTATAAGTCAACCGATAACATGATGATTCAAATGCTGGCACAAAGGTCTGCCGGTTATTCGAACGATCGCGGAGAAATCTTGATTTTCAACGATGTTACGCGCGAATTGCTTAACACAGTGGCAACTCACGCAAATAACGGCGCCTTTTCTACCTTTAAAATATCCAGCTATCCTGCCAATTTTCTTAATGCCGGGCAGTGTGTGTTCGCCGTGGACTCTACTGCCGGGGCAACCTGGATGGGCAGTGACGCGCCGCTTATTGATATAAGCGAGGAAAGCCTGGTAGATTTTGAAATCGAGGTTATGGAAATACCGCAGTTTGACGCTGACAGTCCCAAAATGATTTCACAGGGGCCGTCGGTTTGCGTTTTCAATAAGGATGACCCGCAGGAGGTAATGGCTTCCTGGCTGTTCACGCAGTATTTGCTTACAAACGGAGTTCAGATTGCATATTCACAGACAGAGGGTTATGTTCCGGTTACCTCAAAGGCTCAAAAAGACAGCGAATACATTGACTATATTTCGCGCGCAGGTGAGGATAACGATATGTATTACGACGTCAAAATCAAGGCCTCCAAGCTGTTGATTGACAATATGGACAACACGTTTGTGACATCGGTGTTCAACGGCTCGACTTCCTTGCGCGACGCCGCGGGGCAAATGATTGAAAGCGTTACCAAATCAGTGCGCCGCCACGAAACTGTGGACGACGAATATATCGACGAGCTTTTCGAGTCCATGACCTCACTTTACCGACTCAATGACAAGTCGCGCGGTATTTCATACGGCAAGGCGGAGCTCGGAAAATTGCCGCTCACCTCAGTCGTGCTTTTGTCGGTGTTGGCGGCGGCGTGGATAACGATGGGCGCATATGTTTTGTGCGAAAGAATAAAAAAATCCAAAAAGTCTTGACATATTGGTAAAATTGAGTATAATATTACTGTAAGTTTAATTTTTTACAAAAAAGGGAGAGACAAACATGAAAAAACTTATCGCTTTAGCTCTTGTTCTTGTTATGGCGCTCGCAATGTTCGGCTGTACTCAGCAAACGGTTGACAATAACGACGATCAGAATAACGAGAACCTCAACAACGAAATCGAGGAAAACATCGACAATAACGCTGAAAACGGCGACGAAAGCGCCGATCAGAGCGCCGATGAAGCCCTCACCACCTACGCCGAATACATAGCGGCTGAGGATCAGACAAAGGTTGTTGTTGAAACCTATGTTCAGGCCAGCCAGTCCTGGTGGGACAACAAGATCACTCTTTATACCCAGAACGAAGAAGGCGCATATTTCATTTATAACGCCGAATGCTCCGAAGCCGAC
>CAYWMF010000072.1:0-7289 GCA_964459175.1 uncultured Oscillospiraceae bacterium | reverse complement strand
ATAATATGAACCGTAGTATACATTACGTGAAAAAACATGTACATATGCTACAAATGTTTTTACTAAGGAGTTTGACCATGAAAATTACCGACATCAAAATTCGTAAGGTATTCAGCAACGGTCCAATGAAAGCGGTAGTATCGATCACATTCGACGATCAATTTGCCGTTCATGACATCAAGGTTATCGACGCCGGAGGTAAAAATTTCATCGTGATGCCCAGCCGTAAAAATGCTGATGGCAGTTACCGTGACGTAGCACATCCAATTAACGCACAGTTCAGAAACGAAATCGAGCAAGCGGTTATCAGCGCCTTCGGCGCGCAGTACATTGAGCCCTTTGAGGAAGAGGCGGTTTCGGAGTAAAACGCCTATAAACTTACCCGCGACTTGCCCGCACGCACGGTCGGTGCCGCTTCGGCGGTGCCGACTTTCTGTTTTTACACTACCTATTATATACTAAATTTACAAATAAATCAATAGCCTACACCAAACATTCACAAAAAAATATTCACAAAATATCAAATTTATTGTGTCAAAGTATTGATTTTTTTGAGAAACCGTGCTATAATATTAAAGATTTTACACAAAAGGAGTAAGTACATATGAACGAAAAACTTGATATTTTGCTGTCCATGTCGGGATATATGCTGATTGTCATACTAATCGGCATATTCTTTGCAAAGCGTTCACAGCAAAATTCCGAAAACTATTTTCTCGGCGGCCGTTCGCTTGGCCCGTGGGTTGCGGCAATGAGCGCCGAAGCCTCGGATATGTCCGGCTGGCTTTTGATGGGTCTGCCCGGCTTGGCGTATTGGTGCGGCTTGGCCGACGCAACATGGACCGCAATAGGTCTGGCGCTGGGTACCTACATTAACTGGCTCATTGTTTCAAAGCGCCTGCGCAACTATTCCTCGGTTTCCGGCGACGCTATCACCCTGCCGGACTTTTTGAGCAATCGCTTTCACGAAAAGAAAAAGATTATTTTGGCGATTTCCTCAATTTTCATTCTGGTATTCTTCACGGTCTACGCGGCAAGCTGCTTTGTCACCTGCGGTAAGCTTTTCGCCGGACTTTTCGACGCGGACTACCACCTGATGATGATTATCGGCGCGGTTTTCGTGCTGATTTACACTCTTATCGGCGGCTTTCTTGCCGAAAGCGCCTCCGACTTTATGCAGGCTATCGTTATGATTTGCGCGCTGGTCGGCGTTTTGGTGTTCGGTACAATCAATGCCGGCGGCGTGAATGCCGTTATTGAAAACGCCAAAGCAATCCCCGGCTACCTTTCGCTCACAAACCTTGCATCTCCCATCACCGACGCAAACGGCGTACAAACCGTCGTTGACGGCGTGGCACAGTTCGGTGAGGCGACAAGCTACGGCTGGCTGACCTCCCTTTCCATGCTGGCGTGGGGCTTGGGTTACTTCGGTATGCCGCAGGTGCTTTTGCGCTTCATGGCGATAAGAGATGTCAAGGAGCTTAAATCCTCCCGCCGCATTGCTTCCGTTTGGGTTGTAATTTCGCTCACCGCGGCTGTCACCATCGGTGTTGTCGGCCGTGCGGTATTCCCGGCAAGCGAAGCACTTTCCACCGCAAGCCTTGCCGAAAACATTTTCGCCGAGCTTGCAAAGCTGTTGTTCCATCCCATTTTGGCGGGCATCGTAATGGCAGGTATTCTTGCCGCCACCATCAGCTCGTCCGACTCGTATCTGCTGATTGCGGCCTCCTCGGCCTCCAAAAACCTTTATCAGGGTATTATCAAAAAGGACGCCGACGATAAAAAGGTTATGCGCCTTTCACGCATCATGCTGCTTGCCGTCGCTCTGGTCGGCATTATTATCGCATGGAATGAAAACAGCGTCATTTTCAAGATAGTTTCCTTTGCTTGGGCGGGCTTCGGCGCAACCTTCGGACCTATCATGCTGTTCTCACTGTTCTGGAAGAGAACCAACCGTGCCGGCGCCATTGCAGGTATGCTGACAGGCGGTATCATGGTATTCGTTTGGAAGCTGCTTCTCAATCCGCTGGGCGGACTTTTCAAGATTTACGAATTGCTGCCCGCTTTCATAATTTCGAGCATCGTTATCGTTGTCGTATCGCTCTGCACCGCACAGCCCTCCGCTGAAATTCAGAACGAATTTGACAAGGTAAAGGCAATGAAAAACTAAAAAAACTATTTTGCCTCCGCCGCACAAAAGCGGCGTGCTTAGAGCAAGCGCCGGTAATACAGTATCGGCAGCTGCAAACACATTGAGTAAAACAGACGACATTCAACTTCGGTTGGGTGTCGTCCTTTTTTTCGGAAAGAGGCGAGCAAAATCAACCTTATTTTGCCGCGGGTTATCACGTTTTGCAAAGCGTTCGGCGCAAAGCTTCGGGATATACTCGGCAAAAAACTTTTTTATGTTGACGTCCGACACAAAAAATCCTTACAAACAGCTTTACATTTACAGCTAATTATTGTATAATATATTCATCAAATCCAAAAGAGGTAATAATTATGTTGTACACCAAAGAAGAAGTTCTTGAATTTATAAAAGGAAACGACGTTAAATTCATACGCCTTGCCTTTTGCGACATATACGGCGTACAAAAAAACATTTCGGTTATGGCAAATGAGGCGGAACGCGCCTTTGACGAAGGAATTTCCTTTGATGCCTCCGCAATTGCGGGATTCGGAGACGAGAGCAAAAGCGACCTTTTGCTTTTTCCCGACCCATCGACACTGGCAGTGCTCCCCTGGCGGCCGACGCACGGCAGAGTAATAAGATTTTTCTGCTCGATAAAATATCCCGACGGCAAGCCGTTCGAGCTGGACAGCCGACGCATACTGCTTCAAGCGGCAAACGCCCTAAAAAAGGAGGGCTACGGCTGTAATTTCGGTGCGGAATGCGAATTTTATCTTTTCAAGACCGACGAGCTCGGCAATCCGACCGAAATTCCGTTCGACAATGCCGGCTACATGGATATAGCCCCGTCGGATCGCGGTGAAAACGTGAGGCGCGAGGTGTGCATCTCGCTGGAGGAAATGGGCATTCTGCCCGAAAGCTCGCATCACGAGGAGGGCCCCGGGCAGAACGAAATCACCTTTAAATATTCCGACCCAATAAGCTCCGCGGACAACATGATCACCTTCAAAAGCGCCGTGTGCACCATCGCGCATCAAAACGGCCTGCATGCCACGTTCGACCCAAAGCCGCTGGACGGAAAGCCCGGCAACGGCTTTCACATAAACATGTCGCCCTTCAAAATTTCGACCGGTAAGCCCTGCTTTGAGCCGTTCATCGCGGGCATAATGCAACACATATGCGCCATGACAATTTTCACAAATTCGCTTGACAGCTCATATAAGCGGCTCGGCGAGCTCAAAGCGCCGAAATATGTTTCATATTCGCCAGAAAACCGCTCTCAGCTTATACGTGTGCCCGCCGCCAAGGGGGCTTCCGCGCGAATCGAGCTGCGTTCGCCCGACCCGATGTGCAATCCGTATTTGGCATACGCGCTCTTGATTTACGCAGGTCTTGACGGTATAAAGCGCAAGCTTGTGCCGCCACAGCCGATAAATATAAACCTTTACACCGCCGACCTTGAAACGTCGGAAAAACCGGAAACATTGCCGAACGACCGCAAAACCGCCTCACGCCTTGCCTTCTCGGACGAGTTTGTCAAATCAGTTCTTCATCCGCGCGTTATTGACGCCTACAGCATATAGCGAGGTAGGCGGATATGATATTTTCCGACAAACCGCCGCTGGCGGCTCTGGTGGTATCAAGCTCCGAAAAGGGCACCGATGCCATAACCAACGCGCTGGGGAATGGCCGATTTTCGCCCGTAACGACCGTAAAAAGCGCGGGCGAGGCAAAGCGGCTGATGCTCTATTCCACATTCGACATTGTCATAATAAACCTGCCGTTGCCCGACGAGGCGGGGTATGACTTTGCGCTGAGTATCTGTGAAAGCGGACCTGCCGGGGTTTTGATGCTGGTGCGCGGCGAGGCCTTTTACGATATTGCGCCAAAGGCCGGCGAATACGGCATTTTCACACTTCAAAAGCCGATTTCAAATCAGCTTTTGTCGCAAGCAATACAGCTCATGGCGGCAACCCGCGAGCGTATGCGACTTTTGGAAAAAGAAAATTCGAAGCTTCGCGTAAAAATCGAGGAAATAAAAATTATAAACCTCGCAAAATGGGCGCTTATCGAGTATCTGAAAATGACCGAAAATCAGGCTCACCGCTATATCGAAAAGCAGGCCATGGACATGCGCGTCACCCGCCGCGAGGTGGCGGAAAGCATTATAAAAATGTACCAATATTGACTCAAAGGAGCGGGTATCCGGAATTTGCCGCAGGAAAGTGGCTTGCTGCTCACGGGATAAATGCGCAAATTGCGCGATGAAATGCTTCGCATGAATTGGCTTTGCCATGAATTTAACGGCTTTGCCGTCATGAATTGAAATCCTGCGAATTTCATTAAAAAAGATTTTTTGCGAAAAATCGCCATTTTAAAGGCTCCCCTGTGTAAGGGGAGCTGTCACACGGAGTGTGACTGAGGGGTTGTCAAATTATTTATAGATTTTTTGCGAAAAATCTATAAATAATTGTATGCGGTCGCACACAGGTGCAACCCTACGGATAAAGACAGGTTTGAGGTTAAATTCACGGTTTTGTATGAAGTTTTCCTTTTACAGCCTCCCCCTTGAGGGGAAGGTGTCGGCATTCTGCCGACAGATGAGGTGTCATTCACTTTGCAATAACTTTAAAATCATTCTGCTTTATACTAATTTGCAAGCGGCAAACCTACCGACACATTTATCACAATGTCATTTTACCGCAAAAAAAATCGAGGAGATTTAATCCTCGATTTTTTGCATTAATCAATATTTCTTTTTGCAAGCTTAATATTTATGCTTTAACTCAGCAAAACAGCGTGTAATCGCTGTATTCCCGCGCTATGGTGATTATTTTGTTGAGGCGATGACTGACGCCGGATTTTGAAATTTTCTTTTCGAAAAGCCGCCCCAGCTCCGCCAAGGTGAGCTCGGGGTTCTCCTCGCGAAGCCGCGCCGTTTCCTTGAGCTGTTCAGGCAATGATTCGAAAATTCCCTGCTCGCGCAGATACGAAATTGCCGATAGCGACACCGTAGCCGCGTCGATGGTTTTGTACATATTCGCCGTCTCGAAATTGCTGACGCGGTTGAGATTATTCTTGATATTTTTCTCGATGCGCGTGTTTATGACGTCGTAAGCAAAGCTTTCGGCGCCCAGAAGCATCAAAAAATCCTCGATTTTCTCGCTGTCCTTGCAATAATACACGTAATACGAGCGGCGTGTGGTCATTTTGACCTCGATGCCGCTTTGCTCCAGCAGACTGTTAAGCTCCTCGCCCAGCGTTTTATGGCTGGTGGCAAGCTCCATATGATAGCTTTTTTGCGGTGAATGAATATTGCCGCACGCCACAAATACCCCGCGGAAAAAATATTGCCTATTCTCGCCCTCAGGGCGGCATTTTATGCGATAAACCGAAACATCATGCGGTTCATAGCCGAAATCATCGGTTATTTTTTTTATATCGTCGGAATTTTCCACCGATATGGTGTAGCTGAGGCTTTCACCCTTTTTGCGCTCGCTGATTTTAATGTCCGCGTCGTAAAGGTTTATCAGCGCATAGGCGCAAAGCTCGAGAATATTGCTGTTTTCGCATTTCAGGCGTATTTTGTCAAAGCCAAATTCGCCCGAAAAAAGCAATATTCCGTACAAAAAGAACCTTGCCCTGTCGCGTGAATTATCCTCCTTGAACTTCTCCCACGATTTTTCGCAAAGAAAATTTTTCACCTGCTGTGAATAGGTTGTCAGCATATATACCGAACCTCGCATTCCAGCTCAACGCCGAACTGCCGTGCAACCTCGCCCTTTATATGCTCGATAAGCCGCAAAATATCGTCGCTGGTCGCACCGCCGATATTGATTATGAAGCCCGCATGCTTTTGCGAAACCTGCGCGCCACCGACGGTATAGCCCTTAAGACCGCAATCGCTGATAAGCTTGCCGGCAAAATAACCGGTCGGGCGCTTGAAAACACTGCCCGCGCTCGGATATTCCAGCGGCTGTTTATCACGGCGCCGGAAAACATTTTCATCGGTTTTGGCCTTAATTTCATCCATATTGCCGCGGCTCAAGCGCATTTTACAGCCTATAATTATCCTGTCGGTGTCGGTATACGCCGAATGACGGTAGGAAAAATCATGCTCAGCCTGCGTAAGAACACCGCTGTTTCCACCGCTGTCGATATACCGACTTTCAACCACCACATGCGACATCTCGCCGCCGTAGGCACCGGCGTTCATATATACCGCGCCGCCGATACTGCCGGGAATGCCGTAGGCAAATTCGAGCCCACTCAAGGAATTTTTCATTGCCAGAGCCGCCGTTTTGGTCAGCGAAGCACCGCATTGCGCATCAACAAGCTCGCCGTCAAACGACACATCCTTCATTTGAGAAGTGACTATCACCGCGCCGTCGTAGCCCTTGTCCGGAAAAAGCACATTCGAACCGTTGCCAAGCACGCAATACTTTGCGCCTGCAAGTATTCGAACCGCCTTTGTCGCGGCCTCCTCGCTTTGCGGAAAAATGCCGACCGCGGCGGGTCCGCCGGTTTTGAAGGTGGTATAATCGCTCATTAAAATGCCTTCTTTTACCTGTGCGCCGCCGTTTTCAAATTCCTTTTGCAAAATTCGAATAATGTTTTTCAAAAAAGTCCTCCGAACTGTTTATATGCCCAGCATCGCCGCGCCGATAATTCCGGCATCGTTTCCGAGCTGCGCGATAACTATTTTGGTATCCGGTACATTTTCGGCGGAATACTGCTCACGATATACGATTTCCTTAACGGGGTCGAGCAAATAGTCGCCCTCGTTGCAAACGCCGCCGCCTATGCTGAGTATTTCCGGCTGGAAAATGTTAACAATATTTGTAAGACCGCAGCCCAGCATCTTAACATAGTCGTCAACAACCTCTTTGCCGGCCTTGTCGCCCGCGCGCGCCGCCTTGAATGCGGTTTTGCCGCTGATTTTGTCAAGGCTGCCCTCGCACATATCCCACATGATGGTATCCTTGGTTTCCAGCATTTTTTCTTTAGTGGTAAGAATCAGACCGGTAGCGCTGCTGTAGGTTTCCCAACAGCCGCGACGTCCGCAGGTGCACTGACGTCCGCCCTGAACTATAACAATATGTCCCAGCTCGCCGCCGGCATTGTTAAAGCCCGCGTAAACCTTTTTATCAATAATGAT
>CAYWMF010000071.1:0-7310 GCA_964459175.1 uncultured Oscillospiraceae bacterium | reverse complement strand
TATTAATATAAATTTGATTACTTTTAAATTTTTTTCAAAAAAATGAAACTTTTCTTATTTCAAATCGTCTAATCGAAAAAGGAGGTATTAAATGTGAAAAAAACCTTAATTCTACTTTTTACAGCAGCTTTGCTCACTTCTTGTGCCAAATTGCCGCCGACTGAGCTCGATACTCAGCATGACATTTTGCCGCCGTCCAAAACAGAGTTCAGCTCGAACGGAGAATTGCCCGATATAGGCAAATTCAGCGGCAATCAAACTCCGCATTTCTACGGCGAATACACCGCGGATTTCATTCCGAACGACGAATACGGTACATTGATACCGTTTGTTTCCTCGTACAAAATTTACAGCGAAAGCTCGGAAAGCGTGAGCGGCTACGAGTATTGCACCTATGGCTTATGCACAACCGACGGCCGAATTGTCATGGACGCGCCGCAAAACACCAATGAAATTTACGCCGAGCGCACGGACGACGGCTTTGAATACTATACTCTTTCATTTTACGAAAATACTGCGGACGACAGCTATATTCCGACAAAATCACTGCTTATCCCCAAGGACGGCAGCTGGAGCATTGAAATTCCCTATTACGGCTGGGTTTCCTATGTCGGCGGCGGCATTATATGTATCCGCTATAACTCCTGTATAAGGACACCCGATAACGAAGACGGCATAGTGATGGATATTTACGGCTATGACGGTAAAAAAATCAACGGAATTTACAATCTCAACGTAGTGAACGGTTATTCCTGCGGCATGTTGGCAACTTCTCATTGGGAAGACGGCGTCAACTCCTCATATTTTATGGACCTCTACGCCGGAAATGTGATGGGGCCGTACGCGTACATTGACAGCTTCAGCCAAAACGGCATTGCACCGGTTACCGACATTAACGGCGACAGCTATCTTATCGATCTCTACGGCGACCGACTGACCGACAAGTCGTACACCGATATTTACCGTAAAACCTCGGATGACGGCAAGATCGAAATTTACGTTGCCACACATGCGCACAACCCCTCGGCACGCGATGTTTTGGACGCGAACGGCGAATATATGTTCACCGTCGATGCGGAAAATATGGTTGATTTCTGCTTCACGGACGGCGAAATTATGTATTGCTGCCTCGACACCACTCGCAGTAAACGCCTTTGGAAAAAGGCGGACGGCACAGATCTTGTAAGCAAGGAATACGGCGTTGCGCCTAACCAGTATCCTTTTTCCAACGACATTTTTATACATATTGATGAAGAAAGCAAAACCGGTCTGCTTTTCGACCACAACGGCGATACCATTGCCCTTATCGACGATTTCACCTATATTATGGCTGTTTCGCCCGACGGCAAATATATCGCATACAGTTCCGGCGGCTATAACCCGGAAACGGAAGTGGATAATTATGCTTTAAATGTGTATGACGTCGAAGCTAAAAAGACGCTTTTCACCAGACCCGACTACGGCTATATTACCTTCACAGACGACTCAAGATATGCAGCGGTGACGATTTACGCGGCTGTCGATGTTGAAAACGGCGGCCACAGCGTTTGTTCGCTGTACGACCTCGAAAAGAAAGAATTTGTGCTTGAGGGACTGCGCAGTCTGAACGTCGTTTCGGCCGACGGCAAAACCTTTTTCAATGTTTGCCGCGCAAACTCCTGCATTTTGTACGACCAAGAACTCAACACCATGATTAAAAAATATTTTGAATAGCGTATGCGGAAAGGATTTATCATGAAAAGAATTATTGCTTCGGCGCTGATGCTGGCTATGCTGGTTTGCTCGTTAACCTCTTGCTTTATAGCGTACACCACCAAGCCGATAGACGGCGATTTGGAAATAGACGTAACTCCGATTGACAAGCCGGACGAGCAGCAGAATAAATTTGATTTTACCGTTGAAAATTACCCCAAAATGGGCGGCAGTCTTGCCAATTTGCCGCTGGGCGAGGCAGTCACTGCGACACTTCTCGGCATAGACCGTGACAAGGCCGCGCAGATGATAACCTTTGAGGGCTCCACAACAGATAATTACAAGGCGCTTGCCAACGGTGAATTCGACATTCTCATAGCCTACGAAATGAGCGAGGAAGCCGTTGAATACTGTACCGCAAAGGATATCGAGCTGGAAATGACCGCCATCGGCGCCGACGCGCTGGTCTTTATTTGCAGTCTCGAAAACGAGGTTCAAGGCCTCACACGCGAGCAAATCGCAGAAATTTACAAGGGCAATATCACAAACTGGCAGGATATCGGCGGTACCGACCACCCGATAATCGCCTACCAGCGTAACAAGGACAGCGGCAGTCAAACCCTGTTCGACAAGCTGGTAAATCTTGGCGACGAGCTGATGCCGGCGCCCGCAGAAACCAAAGTCGGCTCCATGATAGGCCTTTTGCAAGCCGTAGCCGATTACGACAATGCCGCCGACGCGTTGGGCTACACGGTTTACTACTACCTCACCAATATGGAAGACGACAAGCTGACCACCTCCAAGCTGCTGGCGGTTGACGGCGTATCCCCCACCAACGAAACAATCGCTTCCGGCGAATACCCTTACGTCAACGATTTTTACGTAGTCATCCGCAAGGACGCCGCCGCCGATAGCCCCGAGCGCCAGCTCTACAACTGGATCATCTCCGACCAAGGCAAACAGCTCGCGCGTAACGAAAACTACGTGGTAAAATAATATCTCAGCCTCAAAAATTTATTTTATACTGACTCATCAAACACAAATATCCACCCGAAAGGGTGGATATTTGTGTTTGACTGTAGAAAAATCGAAAGCCATGCGCATGATTTGCTACCGCGTGTAAAACTTTTTATCAAATTAATATTATTTTAAATTTGCAAAATAAATTGTGTGCAATACATCGGATATTGCGTACAATTGCACGCTTTTGTTGCCGCAAGTCCTATCCTACCATCGTACGCCGACAGGCTTGCGGCACGAGCGAGCCGAACAGAGAAAGCGGACAGTTTCACCGTTCGGCTGCTCTCAGCTCCCTGACCTTTCGAAAATCTGCCAGTATGTCGATAATTAATCGACACACTGAAACGGCAGTAGAAATAAATTCTACTGCCGTTTGCTTGTTTATTAAGCTACTGTTTATTCAACTATTATGCCGCAGTTTCGGCATTTGCGTCGGTGTTTGTTGCGGCGGTTGCCGGCTTGTAACCCTTAAGATCGGTCTTGTGGAAGTATCTCGAACCGAAGAAGTTGGACTGAACGTTGGTAAGGTTCTTGTTGGCGAGGTAGTAATCCACATCGAAATAAAGCGCCGTAGCGGGGCACTGCTCAAGCAGAAGTGCCTCAGCCTCGTGCAGCGCCGCATTCATTTCGCTTTCGGTTGCGGCCGCATACGCCTTGTCGATTATAGCGTCATATTCGTCGTTTTCGAAGCCGGTGACATGGGGAGTATAGTACTCGGCGTCCTTTTCAAGCGATACAATGGTACCGCTGTATCTGGTAGCGAACGGTGCCAGGAAGCTACGTGCATCATCGGTCAAGCCGACGCTGTCGATAGCAAGTACATCAAAATCGCCGTTGTAAAGCGCGGTTTCATAGGAAGCATTGTCCAGACCCTTGAGCTTAACGGTCAGACCCAGCTGTTCCCAAACGCCCTTAATGTACTGTGCAATTTCAGCCTCAACGCCCAGCTTATCGTTGCGGTAGGTAATGGTGATCGTACCCTTTTTGCCGCCCATAAGGCTCTGTGCGGTGTTCATATCGCCGGCAGTATTGATAAGGCTACCGCCGACTGTGCGGAACGCCTTGGAAGATCCGTATTCGTGGGTTGCATGCGGTACATAGCCGGTAGCGGCAACAGCGCCTCTGCCGACGATATTCGCGATTTCATCACGGCTTACCGCGATGGAAAGCGCCTTTCTGACGTTAGCGTCGTTGAGCGGCGCCTTGGTGGTGTTGTAGTAATAGGTATAAGCTGAGGGAATGTCCATAGTCTTGACATTCTTGGCGTTGGCCTCGTAATCCTCTTTGGAAAGTGCGCCGATGTAGTAGAGCTCACCATTCTGGAAAGCCGCGTACTGATCGTTTACAGACTTGGAATAGTTCATTTCAAATCTGTAAGGCGTTACGTACTTTTTAACGTCCTCGTTGTCCGCGCCGCTGAGATAATAGTAAGTGGAGCGCTCGATAGTGAACAAATCCTCCTTACTTGTAACCTCTGCCTCAACATTTTCGCCGTCCTCGGACTCGACAGCCTCCGCGCCACCCATCTTCTTGATGGTGAACGGACCGTTGGTAACGACGGTTTCAATCTTTGTAGCCCAGTTGGTGGGGTTTTTGGAAACAACATCCTCACGCAGAGGAACAAGTGCCGGGCTTGCCACGGTGCGCATAAATTCTTCGGCATCGAACGGGCCCTCGAATTCAACCTCGACAACGAAATCCTCGGGCGAGGACAGACCGATATCATCCACCGTCATTTCGCCGGACTTAACCTTGCGAGCGTTCTTAATATCGTAAAGAAGCGCCGCGGCGGGGTTGTTGTTGGAAGGATCCAGAACGCGCTTCCATGCATAAACGACATGCTCGGCCAGAACCTGACGGCCGTCGCTCCACCAAGTCTTGTTAAGCTCGATGGAAAGCATATATTCGCCCTTTTCCTCGTTGACCTTGGTGGTCCATTCCTTAGCCAAAGCCTTATGAACCTTACCGTTTTCGTCAATTCTTGTCAGACCCTCGTACAAAAGACCGCAAAGCTTCATTGCTTCCGCGTCATAATAAACTTTGCCGGGGTCGGCGTTAAATCTTTCCGACGTAAGGCTTATCGGGATAATTGCGCCTTTGTCGGTGCTGTCACTTTTACAGCCAACCAAAATACCGCAAGCCATAACAAGTGCCAAAGCCAGTGCCACTACTCTTTTCATTTTGAAAATATCCTCCTAAAAATTCAGCCAAGCAATTATACGTCAATATAAATAGCAAGCTTTATAGTTCACTCTAAATTATACCACTAAAATGTGATTAAATCAACAACGAATTTAACTTTCTTAGTTTTGCACAAAATTATTTTATTTTTTTGTGCTATTTGTCCAATACAAAAACCTCTTTTGTGCTCCTGTTGCAAACTGTGAGCTTGTTTCCGAGGTGCAAAAACCTTCCGACATAGACAAGACCGCGTTCAGACGGCTTGATTTTCAACCGAACACGGATAAACGACTCGGCGACATCGCTTGCCGCCTTGTCAAGCCTTTCGGTCTCGTCGGGCGCCAAAAACGGCGGAGGCATGACAGCCTCGTTGAGCAAAAAATCCATGCGCAGGCAGGAAGCCGCAATTTTTGCGTCACAGCTTTTTTCGAGATAGCCCAGCATATATTCACAGCAATCGCGGCGCGAGGTGCGTTTATTGAGCACAACGCCGCCGTCCTTTTCGAGAATAAAACGGCGCAGTCCGTACATAAAGGCGAACGGATCGGACGGCTTTACGTAATCCAAAGTATTTTCGAAAGCGCCGGAATTTATATATTTATCCGTCAAATAGGCTATATCCTGCAAAATATTCAGTTGTTCGCGGGTCATATCGGGCGTTTTGAGTACGGTGTACGGTTCACTGTTCAGATAAACATAGCCCTCTGCCTCGTCGCGCATGGGTGTGCCGCGCAAAAGCTTCAAAAAGCCCAGCTGAAGCATATCGCATTTGCCGAACAGCTTATTATACGCCATTGCGAAGCTCTGAAAGTTTTCGTGCGGCAGACCGGCGATAAGGTCAAGGTGAAGCGTTATACCGGGAATGCGATGCAGCTTTTCGATGACCGCAAGCGTCTTTTCGGTCATATTCGGCCTCTTTATCGCCTCAAGTGTGGCGGGATTAATCGACTGAACGCCGCATTCCAGGCGTATTTTATCCGGCGGCGCCGTTTTTAACAGCTCGATGGTCGCATCGTCTATCAGATAGGCGCACATTTCAAAATGACAGCAAAACGGAAAATTACGTTCTATGATCGCCGCCAGCATTTCATGTGTGCGCGCGGCATTGTAATTAAAGGTTCGGTCAACAAATTTGACCGTTCCGATGCCGCTTTCGCGCAGAGCCTCCAGCTCGCGCAGTGTTGCGGACACGCTTTTTTTGCGTATTTTGTTGTCGCCGCCCGACAGGCAATACGAGCAGCTGTACGGACAGCCGCGAACGCTTTCGATATAAACCAGCTTGCCGGTCAGCATTTCGTCGTCGCCGTACGGACTGCCCAGCGCCTCGAATTCGTCGTCGCAAAGCGGCTCGCCGCGATAAAAACGCTCAAGCGGTATATCCAACAAAAAATCCTCGCACAGCTTCAAAAACGCCTTTTCGCCCTCGCCGCAAATTATTGACGAAACATACGGCGCGCGCTCGAAAAAGCTGTTATCCTCGTAGGAAATTTCCGGCCCGCCGAGAAAAATTTCCGTGCGCTCAAGCAACGCCTTGACGGTGCGGGCATATTCCAGCATGCGTGTTCTGTTCCAAATATACACCGAAAAGCCGTACATGTCCGCATTTTCACTGCACAAAAGGTTTATAATGTCAAGGTCGCGCTCGCCGGCGTTGCATTCGATGATTTTGATATTCAGCGCATCGGCAGAAAAAACGCTTTCGTAGTACTTTTTAAGCAGTCGAACAGCGGGATTTGTGTGTGTGTAGGAGCTGTTGAGCGCGAACAGCACGACTTTTTTTCTACTCATCGCTTTCCACCACCAAAAGACCGCCATTTTCCACGCTGATTCGGCATTTTTCGCCGATTATCCGATTGCTGACGGCGTATGGATAATCCGCCTCGAGCACGGCGCCGTTCAGCGGATATTCAACTCCGCCGATGCATACGCCCGCCGCTCTGCCGTCAAGCGCCAGAAGTGAAACATATTTACGTCTTTTTTTAATCTCAACAGCTTCGTTTTCTATATATCGCACGGTGTTGCGGCCGTTTTCGATAACCGCCTTGACATTTTTATTTCTTAGGTTTTTCAGAAAAAACACATTCGAAAGCGTGTGATCAAGCCTGCCGCCCAAGGCACCGTAAATCACAATTTCGTCCGCGCCCTTTTCCAGCGCGGTTTCGACAGCTATCATGCTGTCGGTCAAGTCCTTTTTGGCGGGATATGTAACCGTTTTGATTTTTTCCACCGCCGCAAGAGTCTCGGCGCTGAGGCGCTTTTTGTCAAAAGAATCGAAATCTCCGATAAAAAGGTCGGGCAAAACGCCCATTTCCAGCGCCGCATATATGCCGCTGTCGGCGGCAATAGATATATCGCAGGCAGAGAGCGGCTCCGTGCCGTCCGCAAAAAATTCTCCGCCGCAGAAAATATACGCCTGT
>CAYWMF010000070.1:0-7314 GCA_964459175.1 uncultured Oscillospiraceae bacterium | reverse complement strand
ATTATGTATTGTTTTACACATTAAAACACGGAGGTTTTTATATGAAGCACCTTTCATACGCTATGATTCTTATTTTCTGTGCCGTATTATGCACATTTTCGATTTCCGTATCGGCCGAGGAAGCCACGGCTCAGGCTCCGCAGGACTGGATCGACCAATACAGCGAGCTGGAACCCAATTCCGTCACCGCAATTCGCGCAAGATTCCCGGATATACCCGACAACTGGTCTACCGACGCTCTGGTTAAGGCGGTTCAAAACGGACTGCTCAACGGTACGGACGGCTATCTTCTGCCCGGCGAGCGTCTGACGCGTGCTCAGCTTGCGACCGTTATGGTTCGCGCTTTCGGTGCTTCCGAGCAGGCGGACGTTTCGGAATTCACCGACCTTTCGATCGATAAATGGTACTACGCCGACATGGCGAAAGCCGTCAAAATGGATATTTTCAGAGGCGACGGAACCGGCGTTATTCGCCCCGACGACTCTATCACGCGCCAAGAGGTTTTCACGGTTATTTCGAGAGCCTTCAATATCACCGGTGCCGACGCTTCCGTGCTGGAAGGCTTTGCCGACGCCGAGCTTGTGGCCGACTGGGCCAAGGATGCTACGGCATCGCTGGTCGCGCAGGGCTACATAACCGGTGCGGACGGCAGTCTTAACCCCAAAAACCCTATTACACGTGCGGAATTTGCCCAAATAATGAAAAATCTCGTCGATGCCTACATAACCGAAGCAGGTGTTTATACCACCGTTCCCGAGGGCAACATTATCATTCGTGCAAGCGGTGTGGTATTCAACGACGTCACCTTTAGCGGAAACGTGTATATCGGCGAGGGTGTCGGCGAAGCGATAACTCTTTCCAATGTCACCTCTCCTTATCGCATGGTTATCCGCGGCGGAACCGGCGCGGTGCTGACCGGCAGCTATGAAAATATCGCGGTTGTTTGCGCAGGTCTCACGGTAAACGCCTCGGGCGCGCAGGTTAAAGAGTCATCGTCGGTAAACGACTCTGTTCTTTTGACAAGCGGCAGCGGAAATATCGGAACCGATTGGGGCACCGCAGGCAATGACGACGGCACCGGCGTCATCACTCCGGACGACCGGGACGGCGACGGCTGGATTGACGGCTGGTATTAATCAAGAAAGGCCAATATAATGTTAAGACGCTATAAAATTGCGGGCTTTGTCACCGATATTGATTATTCAAGCGCTATTCTTGAGCGCCAGTCCGCCGCATATGCCTACACAGGCAGTGAGCCCGCCGACATATATATAAATGTTCCGACGGATTTTATGGAATATCAGATTAAAAAAAATCCTCATCTGTCCGTGGACGAGCTCTACTACATCTGGACGGGCTTTGATTTTTACCGCCAAGCCATACATCTGGGCGCGTTTATGATGCATTCCTCCTGCGTGGTGTACGAAAATCACGCATATATGTTTTCTGCAAGCTGCGGCACCGGCAAATCCACCCATGCCTCGTTTTGGCAGAAAAATTTCGGCGAGGACAAGGCGCTGATACTCAACGACGATAAGCCGCTGATTTTGAAAAAGGACGGCGTTTTTCATGCCGCGGGCACACCCTGGAGCGGCAAAAGCGACAAAAATTACAACGCGATTGTGCCGATTGCGGGAATTGCCGTTATCGAGCGCGCACCGCAAAACTCCATCGAGCCCATAACCCCCATTGACGCATTCAAGGACCTTTACGCTCAAACCTATCGTCCCAACAGTGCCGATGAGATTGATATATTGCTCAAACTATTCAACGATTTTCTCGCAAGCGTCGGTCTTTTCCGACTGCATTGCAACATGTCCCGCGAAGCGGCGCAGACCTCATACGAGGCAATGCGCCCGAAAAAATAAATTATAAAGGACGGTACAAAAAATGAAAATTAAAGAAGGCTATTTATTACGCGAGGTTGCCGGTAATTCTGTGGTAATCCCGCTCGGCAAAAGTTCGCTTGATTTCAACGGAATGATAACCCTCAGCGAAACCGGTGCATTTTTGTGGAAAAAGCTCGAGCAGGGCGCCGACGAAGCTATGCTTGTCTCCGCTATGCTCGAGGAATACGACATTGATGAAGCAACCGCAAAAAGCGATATTAATTCTTTTCTCGAAAAGCTTCGTTCCGCCGAGCTTGTAACCGAATGAAAAAAGGAATTTCGTTAAACAGCGCTCTGCCGTTGATCGAAGAAATGCTGTCGGCCGACGGAGAAGTATCATTTTCGCCGTCGGGCTTCAGCATGATGCCGCTTTTGCGTCACCGAAAGGATACTATCGTTTTGAAAAAGCCCGTCGGCAGGCTCAAAAAATACGACGTGCCGCTTTATCGCAGAAAGGACGGCGCTTTTGTTCTGCACCGCGTTGTCGGCATGAACGCCGACGGCTATATAATGTGCGGCGACAACCAAACCGTCAAGGAATATGCGATAAAGGACGACCAAATAATCGCGGTAATGACATCATTCTGCCGCGGCGGCAGGCATATCGACTGTGCAAGCCCGACGTATATGATTTACAGCAGATTTTGGACTTTTATTTTTCCTCTGCGTAAATTTTATCGCCGTGTCCGCTCCGCTCTCGGAAAAATAAGGAGAAAACTCTTTGAAAAAAATTAAAACTTTTACATTTGTTAACATATACTTTCCCTTTGCGCCGACTGTAAAAGGTCAGTGCGGGGGGTTTTGTTGCTTAAAAAGAGGTTGAAATGACAGAACTGGATAAAATCCCCGAAAAAGTACTTCAAATATTTGAAGAAAAAGGTATTCCGCGCGGCGAAATTCTGCTATGCATGAAGGGCGATCTCGACGACAATTGCTTTTTCTTCGACAACTGGATTGTACTGACAGCAGACGAGGTGTGTTGCCTTACCGTGACGGCGTTGCTCCGCGAAAGAAAAAGCCCGCCGCTTATCACAAAATTTTTGAGCTTCGGGAAAAAGCTCGAAACAGCCTACGCCGAATACGGCTTTAAGCATTTTTCACTGTGCGAGCTCAAAAATGTCAAGGTCGAGGAGCTTATTTCAACCTGCCGTATTGTTTCCGATATTGGCGACGATAAAGCTGTGCTTTTCAACGTAACATTTTCGAAAAAGCAGGAGGCATTCACCCTTGTTCGCTGTCTCAACAATCTGATAAACAACGGCGATATAGGCAAAATCGACGAAGGCGAGCATCGTAATCTGTGCTGTCCGAAATGCGGCTCGCGCTATCCCGAGCCGGAACGAAAAATATGCCCGAAATGTATGGAAAAAGGTAAGCTTGTTTCGCGCCTGCTTCCGTTTTTCAAGCGGTATAAGCTGTATCTTGCCTTGCTTTTCACAGGAATTGTCCTCACCACACTGCTTGGCATTATAACCCCCTACATAAGCGGCAAGGTAATGTACGACGATGTGCTGAAAATCGGCGGCTCGCTGTACGGACAAATCGGGCTTTTGCTGGTCGCGATGATCGGCTCGAACGTCATAAGCTCTCTTTTGACGATAGCCAACGGCGTTATACATTCGAAAATTGCGGCGCGCGTAACCTACGACTTGAAAAAAGAAATTTTCAATTCCATCGGCAGGCTGTCGCTCAGCTTTTTCACCGGACGCCAAACCGGCGGACTTATGACCCGCATAAACAACGACGCCGACACGCTTTACTGGTTTTTCTGTGACGGCTTCCCCTACTTTGTCACAAATATTTTTCAATTCGTCGGAATAGCTGTTCTCATGTTCGCAATGAGCCCGCTTCTCACGCTGCTTACCTTTATTCCGATACCGTTTTTTGTTATATTTTACAGTCTTTTTCTCAAGTTCTTCCGCAAGCTGCACGCCAAAAGCTATTCCAAAAGCCGCGCCTTCAATTCCGTGATAGCCGATATTCTTTCGGGCATGCGAATAGTCAAGGTTTTTGCGCGTGAAAAAGCGGAAATCCAGCGCTTTGACCGCCGCAACCGTGCAAACTCCGATGCAAAAACTACCTTAAGCATAGCACAGAATTCGGTTTTTCCGCTGGTTTATTACATTATGGGTATCGGCTCCTACATTGTGTGGGCGTACGGCGGCTACCTTGTAATAACCGGAAAACTGCATTACGGCGAGCTGATGACCTACACCATGTACATGTCCATGATTTACGGCCCACTGGACTTTTTGACCGAAGTTACGGACTGGTGGGCAAACTGCCTCAACGCAATTTCGAGAATGTTTGAAATAATCGATGCCGAGCCTGACGTCAGACAGCCCGAAACCCCTATCGCTCTGCCAAACGTAAAGGGAGACGTCGTTTTCAAAAATGTATGCTTTTCTTATATCAAAAATCGCAAAACAATTGACAACGTGTCATTCGAGGTAAAGGCCGGCGAAACGCTTGGCATTGTCGGCAAAACCGGCGCCGGCAAATCCACGCTTGCGAATCTGCTCACACGCCTTTACGATGTCGAAAGCGGAGAAATACTGATCGACGGCATAAACGTCAAAAACATAAGCTTCGAGGATCTGCACCGCAGTATCGCGATAGTGTCGCAGGAAACCTACTTTTTCCGCGGCTCAGTGCTCGAAAACATAAGATACGCCAAGCCCGACGCCACCTATGAGGAAGTTCTGGCCGCGTCAAAAACCGCCGGCGCTCATGCCTTTATAATCAAATATCCCGACGGCTACAATACGCAAATCGGCTGGGGCAATCGCGAGCTTTCGGGCGGCGAAAAGCAAAGAGTTTCGATAGCGCGCGCGATTTTGAAAAATCCGCGTATACTCATTCTCGACGAAGCAACCGCTGCCATGGATACCGAAACCGAGCGAATGATTCAGCAGGCCATCACGCGCATTACCCGCAATTGCACCACGATAATAATTGCGCACCGCCTTTCCACACTGCGCGATGCTTCAAAGCTTATCGTTATAGACAACGGCAAAATGACCGAAAGCGGCACACACCGCGAGCTTCTCGACAAAAAGGGCGATTACTACCGCTTGTATCAGCTTCAGCTTGAAGCGCTTAAAACCATTGGTATTGAATAAGGAGTGGATTTTATGGAACATAAACTTGATGACGCCGTAGGAATTGTTCGTCTGACGCCTCAAAACAGCCGTTTCTTTATCACCGAAAACGGCTTTCTAATGATAGACACCGAGCTTGAATCGGTATTTTTCAAGGAGCCTGCACCGTCGGGCGCACATTCTCACGGTCACGGCGGCAATATGCCCCCTCCCCCCGGCGGCGGTCCGGGCGGTCCGCCCATGCCGCAGGAGCGACACGACGCTCCGCCAAGCGACGAGCACTGCGAAAAGAAGCCGCTTGTCGGCAAGCGGCGCGTATTTCTCCACCGTGCTTTCCCTTTTGACAGACCATACGAATTTATCTCGGTTTCCGACGATAACGGCGAAATCGGCATTATATACGACCTCGGTGACTTTGCCGATGCGAAGGACATTTTGAAAAATGAGCTGGATTCAAAGTATTTTGCGCCCAAAATACAAAAAATCACCTCGCTTAAGGAGCGTTTCGGCTATTCGTATTGGAAGGTGAAATGCGACCGCGGAGATTACGAATTCACTGTCAAGGACACCTTCAGAAGTATAATCCATGTATCCGAGGACAGAGTCTTTGTTTTGGATGTGGATTCCAACAGATTTGAAATCGAAAGTCTTTCTTCGCTCGACAAAAATTCATTCAGAAAAATAGAGTTATATATATGAAGTTATTTAAAAAGAAAAAGGCTCCCCCCACACCGCTGCAAAAATGGGCGGCGGAGCATTGCGGCGATAAACCGCAGGGCTTTCCTTTTAATCTGACCTCGAACAACGAACCTATAAACGGCGGACTTTTCTTGGTAGACGGAAGCCTTATACGCGTAACCGAAAAAAACGGAAACATCACCGAGCAAAAAATCGATTTAACCGATATGCGCGATTTCAGATTTCGCACCGAAGTCGGCATGGTTTATATCGAATGTCAAAGAGGCGGCGAGCTTTACGAGCTTTGCCGCGCCGATATGAAATATAATATCGCACTGGCCTCCGCGGCAAAGTCGCTCAACAAAACAGTCGCGGGTGAAAAGGGCTTTGACACCGAGGTAAAGGAGCATAAATGTCCCAAGTGCGGACGAGTGTATAAAGCCGGCTCAACCAAATGCACTCGCTGTTCCATGAGCAAAAAGCAGATTTTCAAGAGGCTTTTCCAAATTTCGAAGCCGCATCTTCCGGCAATTTTATTCTCGGTACTGTTGTTCTTTGTTACGACCGGCATTCAGCTTATCACGCCTCAGCTTCAAAAAGCAATGGTTGACAACTATATAAACGCCGACAATTCCGCCAAGGTTATAAGCGACGTTGCATGGGGGCTTATGGCGCTTGTTTTAGGGCTTGCCGCAGCCAATTTGCTCACAAGAGTTATCGGCATTTTCCGCAACAATCTGCTGGCGCGTGTCGGCAACAAAATTGTGGTAAAGCTTTGCAATATGACGTTTGAAAAGGTTCAGCAAATGTCGATCGCCGACGTTTCCAAGCGCACCACCGGTGACTTGATGAAGAGAATTTCAAACGACACCTCCCGCATAAGCCATTTTATCACACATGAGCTGCCAAATGTCATCGAGCAATCGCTGACCTTTGTCGCCGTCGTAACTGTGCTGCTGTTATACGACCCGCTTTTGACACTGCTGATACTTGTTCCGGCGCCGTTTGTGGCTTTGCTTTTTAAGGTAATACACACGTATACTCATCGGCTCTACCACAAGCAATGGCAGGTCGGTTCGGAAGCAGACACGGTTCTGCACGATATTTTCAAGGGAATTCGCGTCGTAAAGGTGTTCGGCACCGAAAAGCGCGAAACCGAAAAATACGACAAGGCCATTAAGGAAAACGCCCAAATTTCCGAAAAAAACGAAATTATATGGAATGTTTTAACGCCGATTTCCAATTTTGCGTTCGGCATCGGATCGTATATTATCACCTTTTTTGTCGGAACGGCTATATTAAAGGGTGAAATGTCGTTCGGCGATATGACCATGATTTCCGCCTACGTTTCGTTTATCTACGGTCCTCTGCGCTGGGCGTCGGGTCTTCCGCGAATGATAATGCGAACCTTCACCTCGGTGACAAAGGTTTTCGAAATAATCGACGAAGAACCCGATGTTATGGATAAAAACGGTGCCGTTGATGTCAAAATCAAGGGCGAAATCGAGTTTGAAAACGTCGATTTTTCATACGACGAAACCAGTGAGGTTCTCAAAAACATAAATCTTTCGATAAAGCCGGGTGAAATGATAGGTAGCCTCGTCGAGAATCAAGATTTTGGGGTCGGTAAGCACAGCGCGCGCAAT
>CAYWMF010000069.1:0-7368 GCA_964459175.1 uncultured Oscillospiraceae bacterium | reverse complement strand
CTTCAGCAGGTGCGCAACCTTTCGGGCGGCAATCAGCAAAAGGTCATTGTGGCGCGATGGTTGTTGAAAAACTGCGATATATTCATTTTCGACGAGCCGACCCGCGGCATCGACATCGGCGCCAAAAGCGAAATGTACGAGCTGATGGAAAGGCTGGCGGCGAGCGGAAAATCGATTATTATGATTTCGTCAGAGCTGAGCGAAATACAGCGCCTGAGCGACCGCGTTATTGTCATGTGTGAGGGGCGCATAACCGCCGAGCTGGACATAGCGGACGCCGACCGAGAAAAAATCATGAAATACGCCACAATGAGGGAGTGAAACAATGGAAAAGCTGATAAAATTTTTGAACACCAAGGGCAGACAAAACGTGATTATACTTCTTGCGCTTGTCGCCCTTATCGTCGTTTTCGCGCTGCTTAATCCGAATTTTATGAATAAATATAACATTGTCAGCATGGCGCAATCGCTGTCGCCGTACGCTTTCATGGCGCTGGGCGTTACCTTTGTCATCGCCACCGGCGGCATCGACCTTTCAATCGGCACGGTGTGTATCGCCGCGTCGGTAGTGGCGGGAAAGCTTTATATGCAGGGAATGCCACTGTGGGCGACGATACCGATAATACTGTTGATAGGGCTTATTTTCGGCGTTTTGAACGGTATGCTCGTAGCTGTTTTAAAGCTGCCGCCTTTTATTGCCACCCTCGGCACCATGATGTTCGCGCGCGGACTTTCGGCGCTTATCGTGTCTGTGCCTAATATATTTTACCCCACCGGGACATGGTTTAACGCCGCCTTTTCAAACGCCGCCGGCGTGCCGACCGGAATATTCTGGCTGTTGGGCTTTACGCTGATTTGCATGTACCTGATGTATAAATGCAAAATCGGCCGCTATATACTGTCCATAGGAAGCAACGAGGAAGCCACCCGCCTTTCGGGCATAAACACCGTTAAATACAAGGTTTTGGCTTATATCTTCAGCGGCCTCGGCGCCGGACTGGCGGCGATATTTTGGTCGGCATCTTTTACCACCGTCGCCTCCGCCACCGGTAACGGCATGGAGCTGGACGCCATTGCCGGCGTATATATCGGCGGAACCAGCGCCGCCGGCGGTATCGCCTCGGTGAGCGGCTCGGTTATCGGCTCGATATTGCTGGTGGTTATACGAAGCGGCCTGAATTTTGTGCTGGCTAAATTCAATCTCAACCTCAACGCAACCTATGTAACCTACGTCCTGACCGGCATTATAGTTGTTGTGGCTGTGCTGATGGACGTAATCAAAAACAGAAAACGTAAATAAAAGAAAGAGGTAAAAAATGAAAAAAATATTTTTAATTGCGGCGGTATTAATCTGCATTTTTGCGCTTACCGCCTGCGATAGTCAAAACGTAAGCAACACCGACAATGTCAATTCGTCCAAAACCATCGCCGTCATCGCAAAGGGTGAATCGCATGCCTTTTGGCAGTCCGTCAAGTCCGGAGCAGAGGACGCCGGCAAAAAGTATGGCTACAAAATAACATACCGCGGCCCGGTAAGCGAATCGCCCAAGGATATCCCCTCACAAATGGAAATGGTGCAAACCGCGCTGTCAAACAAGGCCGCGGGGCTTGTTATCGCCACTATAGGCGAGGGCTTTGCAGATATGCTCAAGCAGGCGTACGACGCGAAAATCCCTGTGGTTCAGTTCGACAGCGGCATATGGGATAACGACGTCAACGCCTTGAACGGCGCACAGAAAAATCCGATTCTCGCTTCCGTCGCCACCAGTAACAGAAACGCGGCGGCGCTGGCGGCAGAAAACTTTTTTGCCGCGTTAAAGGACGAAATTGCCGCGTCGGACAAATACGTTGTCGGCGTTATTCAGCATGACGAAACCCAGACCGGTATCGAACGCGCCGGCGGCTTTATTGATGAATTTGAAAGGCTTTGCGAGGGCGATGAAGCTACGGCGGGCAAATGCGTCATTGAGCACGAAATAAAGCCGGGTGACGCCGACAACGCCTATAAAACCGCCCTTGAAGCGCTGTACGAAAAGGGCGCGGCGGCGGTATTTATGACCAACGAGGGCGTCGTCAAGCAGGTTTACGATGCAATCGGCGCCTCCGGCACGAAGTATGACAATATCAAGTTCTGCGGCTATGACGCCGGCACAAAGCAAATCGAATGGATGAAAAAAGCCACCGGTCCCAAGCTGGTGGGCGCGGTGGCGCAGGATTCGTATCAGATAGGCTATCAGGCTGTCGAGCAGTGTATTTTCGCTATTGAAAATAAGACTGTCACCGACCGTGTTGCCATTGCCGGCACATGGTGGAACGCCGACAATGTGGACGATATGATAGCGCGCAATTTGGTGTACGAGGGATAAATTCAATCTCGGTTTTTGCGGCAGTCCAGCGGATGCTCGCCCCAATATTCCTTAAAAGCCTTGATGAAGTTGGAAACCGATACAAAGCCGCATTCCTCGCTTATGGCGGTAATGCTGTTATCGGTCGAAAGCAACAGGCTCATGGCGTTTTTCATGCGTAGCTCGGTGATATAGGCCTTATGGCTTTTGCCGTAGTTGTTCTTGAAATATGTGCCGAAATAGCTGGGCGACACGTGAACCAGCTCTGCCAGCTCCGCGGCGGTGATTTTTTTGTCAAGATTGCGTGAAATGTACGAAAGCGCCGCCTGAATCGGCGTCAAATCGCCTCTTTTTTCGTCCTGCGGCGTACGCGAAATAATATAAATCAGCATAGCCTCCAGCCGCGTACGTATGCGTTCGGACTTCATGGGCACGTTGCTTGTATAATCGGCGTGAAGCAGCTCGGCATCGCGGCGGAAAAACTCCAGCTCCTCCATGCTCAGACGTATGCAGGGCGATGACTCCAGGCGATAGATGTAATTCATGCATTCCTTTGAAACAAACCGATCCGAAAAGGCGATATTGTATATTTCAAAGCTGCCGTTCTGTGCGCGAAAGGAATGTGTGGTGTACGGAAAGTTCAGCAGGCAGGTGGGGTGAGTTATTTCCAGCGATGCCGTTTCCACGGTACTGGTGCCCGTGCCGGAAACGAAAAGGTCGATTTCGTAAAATTCATGGCGGTGTATCGGACAAAAAACGGTCTGCGTATGGCCGACATACACCGTCATATCGCTTTTAAAAACATTGTCGGGACGAACAATAATTTTTTCGTTCTTCATGACTCCACCTCGTAAGCACACAAATAAACACCGGTTTTTTCGTAAACTTCCGCGCGCTTCGCTCAAATATACAGATAAGCTCGCTTAAATGACAGCCGCCGGACTTTCAATTGACTTTTAACTGACTTTATTATATATCATAACCCCATAAAAGTCAAGCATTTTGAATGCAAAAACGGGAAATAAAACAGCATGCGGCAGGATATCGGCAATAAAAAGCCGATATCCTGCCACCATATACATATAAATGAATTTTTTATCCTTAAAAATCCGCCCTATACAGTGTCAAAACAGAATTCTTTCCAGGATTTTGACGAATATATCGCCGACGGTGACGCGCTCGACAGCCTCGAGGGTCACGATATCCTTTTCTGCGACGGTTTTGCCGTCGAGTGTATAGGTGATTTTACCGACTCGCTGACCCTTATCCACAGGCGCCGAAAGTCGGTCGGAAAGGGTGATGTCGCGGGTTATTTTGCTTTCCTGCCCCTTTAGCACCAACAGCTGCTCGCCGCCGTCGAAGCCTATCTCGCATTCGGGCGTTTTGCCGGCGGTCACCTTGATTTTCGGCAGCTGTTCCTCGGGAGGAATGTAGATGGCATAGTTGGCAAAGCCGTAGTCGAACAGCCTTTTGGCGCCGGCAAAGCGGTCGTTACCCGAGGGTGAGCCCAGAATTACGGCTATGAGCTGCATATTGTTCTTTTTGGCGGTGGCAGAAATACAGAATTTTGCCTTGGAGGTGGAGCCGGTTTTCAGACCGTTGGCACCGGGATAAAAGCGGATCAGCTTGTTGGTGTTGGAAAGACCGAATTTGCCGCCGCGAATGCTGTCAATCCAGATGGTGGTGTAGTTGAAAATCTGCTCGTGCTTTATCAGCTCGCGCGACATTATCGCCACGTCACGCGCGGTGGAATAGTGAACCTCGGTGTTGTCAAGGCCGGTGATATTTACAAATTCGGTGTTTGTCATGCCCAATTCCCGCGCGCGGGCGTTCATTTTGTCCACAAAGCCCTTTTCACTGCCGGCAATGTGTTCGCCCAGCGCGACGGCGCCGTCATTGGCGCTGGAAACGACCACCGCCTTGAGCATATCGTGGACGCTCATTTGCTCGCCCGGCTCCATGTATGCCTGACTGCCGCCCATGCCGGCGGCATTTTCACTGACCGTCACGGTGTCGTCAAGCTTGAGCGAGCCGTTATCAAGCGCTTCCATGACCAATAACAGCGTCATGACCTTTGTAACGGAAGCGATGGGCAGCTTTTCGTCAATATTTTTTTCATATAACAGCTTGCCGCTCGATGCCTCCATCAACAGCGCGGCGCGGCAGTTCGGCGCCGCCGAATCTGTCGCATCTACCGCAATTTCATCGTCGAAAACGTAGTCCTCCGGCAAAAGCTCGGCGCTGACCGTCAAAAAAAGCATAGCAAATACCAAAAAAATCGAAACAAGTCTTTTCATGTTCTTTACTCCGTTTCACGTTTTGGTAAATACTATGCAGCCGCGCCGCTAAAAATGCTATTTTTTTTCGTTGGGCGTCACGCCGTATTTTTTGCGGTAGGCGCGACAAAAGTAGCTTACATCGTCAAAGCCCGCCGAAACCGCGGCGTCCTTGGTTTTGACGTCCTGCGCGGCGCCGAGATAGTTGTGCGCGTAGGACAGACGTAAACTCAGTATGCGCTCAAACACGCTGCAACCGTATTTTGCCTTAAAATCATGGCACAGCTTGGAAATCGAACTGCCGTTGACGGCGGCAAGCCTTTCGAGCGTGAGCTTTTGTGTGAAATTTTTTTCGATATAAAGCGCGGTTTTGTCGATGTTTTCGAGGCTTTCGCGCGTTTTTTCTTCGAAAAAGCTCACAAACAGTGAATACGCCAGCGCCGATAAAACGCCCTGCCGCCGCCTATCGAGGAACTCGCCGATTATTTCACCCAGCGCCGCATCGTACGGCGCCGCCTCAAAGCCGTCGTAATAGGCAAAGCCGTGTATTCCGTAATGGCGCGCCAAAGCGCCGACAGTGTCGCCCGTGACCGTCAAAAAGGCCGTGCGCAGCTTGTCGGTGGTGTGATATTCGTGAGGACAGTCGGCCGAAATGTAAAAGGCACTGCCCTTTTTCAGCGTAAAAGCCTCGCCGTTGCAGCAAAGCTCGCCACTGCCGCTCACAACCCACAAAATTTGATAAAATCCGCGCCCCTGCTCCGCGGCGACGGCGTGCTCGCTAAAGCACGTACAGCAGGTGTTGAAGCATATCGGCAGCGGCAACGGCCCGTCCGGCAGGGCATTTACAATAAAATCGTTAGTCATGGCTGTATATTAAGCTCAAAAGCAGGTTAAACACCTGCTTTTGAGCTGTTTTTAACTGTTTTTACTTCACCTTCACGGTGACGATTTCGAAGTTCTTGACCGGGAGGGTGACGGTGTTATTTTTGACCGCAAGGTCGCAAAGGTCGTTTTCCATCAGGTCGCAGAGGGTGGCGGAGGTGATGTCGAAGCCGAATTTCAGTGTGACATTCTCGCGGCGGTCGAAGGTGTCGTACATACGAACAACGGTTTCGTCGCCATTTTCGGCCTTTTTGACGGTTTCGATTATGATGTTCTTTTTGTCGCACGAAATTGCCGAATAGCTGTCGGGCAGTTTGCCGTTTTGGTTGGCGGCAACGGCGACGCTTTCAAACGGAACATTCAGCAAATATGCCTGCTCGACTGTGCCGCCGCGCTTGAAGTCGTCGGCGTGCGGGTAAATCGAATAGGTGAAGCTGTGCTTTTCGCGGTCGGCCTCGGGGTTGGGATAGGTTGCCGCCTTGAGGAGCGACAGCTTGATGGTACTGCCCTCGGCGGAATAGCCGTATTTGCAGTCGTTAAGCAGTGAAACGCCGTAGCCGTCCTCCGAAATATCCGCCCACTTTTGAGCGCAAACCTCGAATTTTGCGGCATCCCACGAGGTGTTGCTGTGGGTGTTTCTTTCGAGCGAACCGAATTGTATGTCGTAGGTTGCTTTATTGGCGTGAATATCCAGCGGGAAAGCCGCTTTCAGCAGAACGTGATCCTCGTGCCAATCGATTTCGGTGACAAAATCGATTCTCGGATTGTTACCGTAAAGAGTGACTTTTTGACGGATAACCGAATTCGAGTACTTGCGGACGATTTCAACGCCGCCGCATTCGCCGCAGACAAAGGGCTTGATTTCGTCCAAGCTATCAATAATCCACATTTTCTGCTTATAGTAGTCGGTGATTTCCCATGCGTCGTACGCACGCGGATAGTCCTCGAACAGCTCAAGGCGGTTGGCAATTTGGCCGTTTTTGATAATCTCGCGCTTGTTCTTTTTGTCGTAAATCGAGGTGATTTGAGCTTTTTTGTCAAGCTTTATTACATAATACTTGTTTTCGATGCGCTTTTCGGTCGCCTTGATTTTGCTGTCGGCTTTTGCGGGGGTTATTACACGCCAGCCGAACGCCGGGATTTTGCCGGTAGCGACATATTCGCCGTCATGCTCTATGACGCCCTCCGCCTCAAACGAAAGCGGATTGTATACCAGCACGCCGCCGTCGGTTTTGACGTTGGCGGCAATATCCGAAAGCTTTTCGCCGATAATTTCCTCGCCGACCTTGCGAATTCCGGCATACTGCACGTCGCATTCGTCGTAAACCTCTTTGATGGACGAGCCGGGCAAAATGTCGTGGAACTGGTTAAGCAATACGGTTTCCCAAGCGTCGTTGATGACAGTCTGCGGATATTCCTTGCCCAACAGCAATTTGTCCGCAATCGACAGCGCTTCGGCCTTTTGAAGCATGATTTCGCTCTTGCGGTTATTGCGCTTGTTCTTTGCGATGGAGGTGTAGGTTCCGCGGTGCATTTCGAGGTAAAGCTCGCCCTTCCATTGCGGGATACGCTTGAGCTGTGCGGCATTTTTGGTGAACTGCTTTTCCACGTCGGCAAGATATTCCGTCGCCGTGGTGATTTTAGCTTTGCCCAAGCCCGGCAGACCGTAAGCCAAACGACGGCCTCTTTCCAGCATTTCGGGGGTAGGTCCGCCGCCGCCGTCGCCAAAGCCGAAGGTGATGAGCGAATGGTTGGAATATTCCTTTTGCTGGTAACGGTCATACGAGCCGTAAACCATCGAGGGTGTAATGTCGGCAACGTATGTCGTATAGTTGCCGCCGCCTTTGTTCTGGGCGGTCATGAAC
>CAYWMF010000068.1:0-7372 GCA_964459175.1 uncultured Oscillospiraceae bacterium | reverse complement strand
CTTCAATTTAGGTATAATATCGGCCTTTTTAATCGCGGCGCACAATCGGTCGCAAACGGTTTTGGCGCAGTCAAACAGCGGCGGCGCCATAAAAACCGCCGTCGGAATAAGCCAAAAGCCAAGCCCTCTGCACCAAAACAGCGCCGCGCCGTAAAATGCGCCGAACAGCACCGCAAGGCTGAGTACGTACGGATAGTGGTTCGGCTTTTTAAACAGATAAAAACCAATATGACGCCTTTCGCCGCTTTGCTCGGAGCAAAATGAGATGATTTTTGAAAGTATTTCGACCTCGCTTTTGCCGCTTCGGCGCGCCATAGCCGTCAGCCGGCGGCGATAAAGCAGCTGTGTGGGCTTATCCATTTTTGGGTAAACCCCGGCGGGATCCAGCCTGAGCATTCTTTCAAGCGGTGAATAGCCGGTTACAAACGAAGCAAAGTCGATAATCGAGCTTTTGCGCAGTGAGGTTATCAAATTGCGCGCCATTCTTTCACCGGCAAGCGATTTTTCCGCCGACAGCATATCGAAGCCCGCCTTTTGACAAAGCTCGCCGCACAGCTCGGCTATGCGCTTTATAATCTGCGCCCTCATCACGTTTTGCACACAGCAAATTTCGCGGTCGTTCAAAAAATCGTTTTGCGAAAACACCTCGAAAAAGCCGCCGACCGCCTCGGGGGTAAGCTCGTATTCCGTGAAGAAAAACAGCTTTTCGATATAGGCGTAAAGCCGTGAATTCTTCGGAAAATCCGCGTGGTTCGCCCTCATAATTGCCTTAGCCTCGCGCTCGATTACATAATAGTTGTCCGACAGCCACCTTGCGCCGACGGTACTGCCCAGCGCGTCATCACGCAATGCGGCGCGGCAAAAACGCTTTATCCTTTTAAGACAGGCCGAAATATTGGGGCGCGGCAGAGGCTCGGCGGGGGCATTGTAGATTTTAATGATATACTCTTTTATCTGTGCTTTATCCTGCATACTGTTCCCTCTCCAACGAAAATTTTACATTGCTACTATTTTTGACGCTAAAATCCAAATCATACATTTTATTAGTTAAATGTTTACATTTATCTCTTTTATTACGGCGCATAATATAGTATAATATACTGATTAATTATGATTATCATTGACAAAACGAAAGGAAAAATAACATAATGAGTCTTATAACAAAGCTTTTCGGTACTCATTCACAGCATGAAATCAAAAGAATTATGCCGCTGGTTGAAAAAATAGAAGCGCTCGGCCCGCAATACAAGGCGCTGAGCGACGAAGCTCTTAAAGCCAAAACCGCCGAATTCAAAAGCCGCCTTGCCGCGGGTGAAACAACGGACGATATACTTTGTGAGGCGTTCGCCACGGTGCGTGAGGCGTCGGACAGAGTTTTGGGCAAGCGTCATTACAAGGTTCAGCTTATCGGCGGAATTATAATTCACCAGGGTCGTATCGCCGAAATGCGTACCGGCGAGGGTAAAACGCTGGTGGCAACGCTGCCCGCGTATCTCAACGCGCTGACCGGCAAGGGCGTTCACGTTGTAACCGTCAACGATTATCTTGCCAAGCGTGACAGCGAATGGATGGGCAAGGTTTACAATTATCTCGGACTCAGCGTCGGCCTGATAATTCACGATATAAAGCCGAACGAGCGCCATGCCGCCTATGCCGCCGACATTACCTACGGCACAAACAACGAATTCGGCTTCGACTATCTGCGCGACAACATGGTAATTTACAAAAACCAGATGGTTCAGCGCGGTCATAATTTTGCCATGGTGGACGAGGTGGACTCGATACTCATCGACGAGTCGCGCACACCGCTTATCATTTCGGGGCAGGGCAACGAATCCTCCGCGATTTACGAGGCAGCGGACAGATTTGCCCGCAAGCTCAAGCAACTTCGAATAAAGGAGCTGGACGACAAGCAGGACAACGACAACCTCGACGCAGATTACATTGTTGACGAAAAAGCCAACACTGCGGTGCTGACCCAGTCGGGTGTCAAAAAAGCCGAGGAATTTTTCGGCATAGAAAACCTCACCGACCCCGAAAACGCCACAATTTCGCATCATGTCAACCAAGCCATTCGCGCACACGGCGTAATGCGCCGCGACGTCGACTATGTCGTAAAGGACGGTCAGGTCATTATCGTTGACGGCTTCACCGGTCGTCTTATGCACGGCAGACGCTATTCCGACGGACTGCATCAGGCAATTGAAGCAAAGGAGCACGTAAAGGTGGAAAAGGAATCAAAAACCCTCGCCACCATCACATTCCAGAACTATTTCCGCCTGTATTCGAAGCTTTCGGGTATGACGGGTACCGCGCTCACCGAGGAAGACGAATTTCGCGAAATATATGAGCTCGATGTTATCGAAATACCCACCAACAAGCCCATGATCCGCAAGGATAACGTGGATTTGGTGTATAAATCGGTTGACGCAAAGCTGCGCGCCATCGTCGAGCAAATCAAAAAATGCCATGAAAAGGGTCAGCCGGTGCTGGTCGGCACGGTTTCCATCGACAAGTCCGAACAGCTGTCAAAGCTGCTTGCCAGAGAGGGCATAAAGCACAACGTCCTGAACGCAAAGCTGCATGAAAAAGAAGCCGAAATCATTGCCCAAGCCGGCAAATTAGGTGCCGTTACCATCGCCACCAACATGGCGGGACGCGGTACGGATATCATGCTGGGCGGCAATGCCGAATATCTTGCCAAGCAGGAGCTTGCGCGTGAGGGCATAGAGGAGCGCCTGTTGGTGCTGTGCGACAGCACATTCGACACCGACGACGCCGAAATCCTCGAGGTTCGCCGAAAATTCCACGAATTAACCGAAAAACACGAGGCGCTCATTGCGCCCGAGGCGCAAAAGGTGCGCGAGGCCGGCGGTCTTTATATTTTGGGCACCGAGCGCCACGAGGCGCGCCGCATCGACAACCAGCTTCGCGGACGTGCGGGACGTCAGGGCGACCCCGGCGAATCCACATTTTTCCTGTCGTTCGAGGACGATTTGATGCGTCTGTTCGGCAGTGACCGCGTGCTCGGCATGGTCAACGCCACTATCGAGGACGACCAGCCGATTGATATGAAGATAATTTCCAACTCCATAGAAAACGCCCAAAAAGCGCTGGAGGGCAAGCATTTCAACAGCCGTAAGAACGTATTGAAGTTCGACGACGTAATGAACCAACAGCGCACAATAATATACAATCAGCGCCGCGAGGTTCTGGACGGTGAAAACCTCAGGGACAAAATCATGGGCATGTTGGAGGGCTGGATTGACGGCGAGGTTGCAAACTTCTGCTCATCCGAAACGCCCGACGACTGGAATCTTGAGGGTCTGCGCGCATATTTTGCGGCCATGCTGTTGGCGACCGGCGCGGACTTCCGCTACAGCCAAGAGGAGCTTTCCTCGATAAGCGCCGAGGATATAAAAAATATGCTTATTGAGCGCGCAAAAGCCGTTTACGCTCAAAAGGAAGAGCTGTTCGGCGATGAACAGATGCGTGAAATCGAGCGCGTTATACTGCTTCGCAACGTAGACGAAAAATGGATGGATCATATCGACGCCATGGACGATCTGCGCGAGGGCATATATCTTCAGTCCTACAGCCAGCGCGACCCCGTCACCGCCTACAAAATCGAGGGCTCGCAGATGTTCGACGAAATGGTTACGGCAATCCGTGAGGACACCGTAAAATCACTGCTCACCGTGCAAAAGCGCGCTTCGGCAATTGAGCGCAAGCAGGTCGCCGTTGCAACAGGCGAATCGCACGGTGCCTCGGACGAAAGCATAAAGAAAAAGCCGGTACGCGCCGCCGCGGTAAAGGTCGGCAGAAACGACCCCTGCCCCTGCGGAAGCGGCAAAAAATACAAAAAATGCTGTGGAATGAACGAAAACGACACGCAGAATTAAAGGTGCAGTATGGATATTTTCAAGAAACCGTATTTCAACACCGTCAAAGAAAGTCGCTTCGCCTATACCCGTGAACAGCTTTCTCAGCGCCCGATATTCCCCACGCTTGTCATGGACGGCGGCGCATACTTTTTCACGCGGCAGGAGCTGGGCATACGCGACGGTGAAGAAATGCTTAACAAAATAATGGACGGCAGTCTGTTCGATTATTACAAAAAAGACGGCGTTTTCGGCTGGAAAACCGTTTTGGAGCGCTTCCGCACCACCGATACGCCGCAGGAATGGGAAGCCCACATATGGCTGGCCAGAATGTATATTTTGCTTCCGTTGGCTCAAAAGTACATGCTGACCGGCGATCGGCGCTATTCCGACGCTTGGTATAAAATTTTATCCGATTGGCAAAAAAACAATCCGCCCTATCGCTTTGACCCGAGCATTCACCGCTTTGACACCGACATGGTTTGGAGCGACATGCAGACAACCTGGCGTATGATAAACCTGATTTTCAGCGCATTTATGCTGTCGTTTGAGCCGGACTGCCTCACGGCGGCGCAATGGAACGAGCTTCACGCGCTTATAAAGCTGCACGCCGAGCTTTTGTATGACGAGGCAGTGTACCACGCCCAAAAGCACGACGCGCAAAACCACAATTTGCAGATAGGCAACGCCATGATCATGGTCGGCGTGATGTATCCGGAGCTTGAAAACGCCGAAAAATACGTTGAAATCGGCAGAAACGTCGTAAAGGACAATCTTGAGCTTTCGATTTATCCCGACGGTGTCAACAACGAGGACGCCCTGAGCTACTGCCCGTTCATTGCCCGCCTTTATCTTGAGGCACAGCTTCTTTTGACCAAAAACGGCTACAGCGGCATTGAGGGGCTGGACGCAAGCCTGCAAAAGCAATACGAATTTTTGTACCAATTTTCGATTTCCGACGGCACAACGCCGCAAATCGGCGATTCGTACCGCTGTAACGTCATTCGGGATATCGAATTTGTGAAACAGCTTTATCCGCTTTCGTTTGATGAGACCAAAAAATCCATCATTTTCCCGCAAGGACGCATGGCGGTTTTGCGCAACGAACGCTTCGAGCTGTTTATCGACGCAATGGACATGCAGTCATGGCATCAGCATTACGGCAGAATGAATTTCATACTGTTCTGCGACGGCGAGCAAATTATCTGCGACAGCGGCTGTACCAATTACGACCGTGCGGATCTGCGCGAATATCTGAATTCCGCCCAAGCGCACAACACGCTTTCGCTTGATGACGGCACAACGCCGCATGAGGATTTATCAATAATCGACTTTTCGCTTGACGGCGAGGTTCAATACATAAGCATGATCGCTCAAACACCGCAGTATTGCCACCGCCGCGTATTCACGCTTTACCGCGACCGATTGGAAATCGACGACACGGTAACCTTTGCAAAGGGGCTTTCGATGACCGCCAATCTTCACCTGCCCTGCCGCATAACCGGATATCCTACGCCGAGCGCGGCAAATCAGCCGATAAGCGGCGACCGACGTGTTTACACCCAGCGCGTGCGCGACAGCCTGATAAGGGTTCGTACCGATACGCCGTTCGAAAGCGAATTTGTGCCCTGCGTTGACGCTGAAGCGCGCAACACCGTTTGCGTAGCGCTGAGAATCCCCGCCGAATCCGATAAAACGCACAAAACCGTAATAACCAAAGTTTAAAGAAAGGACAGACAAAATGGGAATTGGACTTTTAATTGTCGGCGTTGTATTTCTTCTGAATCCCAATATCAATATTGTGGATTTTTTGCCGGATTTCATCGGATACATTTTTATTTACCGCGGGCTTTATCGCCTGGCGGACATCGAAAGCCGCATTGAAAGTGCCATGAACAAAGCGCGCTGGCTTATTATAGTCAGCCTTGCAAAATTCGTCTGCATGTTCATGATTCCCTCGTCGAGCGACAGCGACGTTTTGCTGTTCACCTTTTGCTTTGCGGTTATCGAGCTGCTTTTGTGCATACCGCTGTTCGGTGAATTTTTCGGCGGCATGAATTATCTGTGCTCACGCTACGACAACGAAAAGGCGCTGGAGGGCGAGAGCGAGGCAAAATTCTTCATTTACGCCTTTTTAATTCTCAAAAATACGCTGGTGCTTATACCCGAGCTTTTTTCGCTGGACGGCAGTGCCTACGGGTACGAGCTGACCTACGACTATTTTCAGCGCGTGCACAATATCGAAATATACAAGAAATTTTCCATCATCGGCGCATTTTTGATAGTGCTGATATGCGGCATTTTCATGGGCAGAAAGCTCATTTTGTATCTTGCAAAGCTGCGCGGCAGCCGCGAATTTATCCAAAAGTTAGAGGATTTTTACCGCGCAAATGTGCTTGACGACCGCGTGCTTCAGGCGCGCAGAAAGCAAAATTTCGTGCTCAATCTTTTTGCTGCGGGAATTATGTTTTTCAACAACCTTTACATCGACACAATTCCGATTATACCGGATTTTATCGGCTTCATTTTCCTGTTAATCGGCGCTCTGTACCTTTCGAAAATGGAGCGTAACGGCTTTACCGCGGCGCTTTTTTCACTGCTGGGCATCGCCGCAAGCGTGCTCAACACCGTCTACCGCCTGTCCTGCTCGCAGCTGGGTGCCTTTTCGAATTATTTTTGGGACTACTACAAAACGCCCTTTGCCATACCGCTGGACCTTCTGTGTGCCGTATTGCTCATGCTCGCGCTGTTTTCGGCATTCAGGCATACCTCCGACTTCACCGCAGATAATCCCGACGGGCTTGCTTTTCCGAAAATCGCCCTGTCGGTCGCCGCAGTGCCGCTGGCCTTCTCAACCACACTGCACGACCTTTTGCCGATGCTGGAAAGGACAAAAATCTCCGCCGCATTCGGCGACTACTACGCGCTCGGCACCTTTCTTATCGGTGCGGCAGTCTTTGTGATAACCACGATAAGCGCGGTACAGCTTTTGAAAATGAAAACCGACCCACGGCGCTGAGGCCGAAAAAATGAAAAATCAAGGAACGAGGTAATCTTTCACATGTGCGGATTTGCCGGAATATACAAAAAAATCGCTCTGAGTGAGCTTGACAAGCAAAATATAAAATTAATGTCCAAATCCATCGACTATCGCGGCCCCGACCAGGACTGCATAATCACCTACGATAATCTTGCTTTGGCCTTTCGCCGCCTGAGCATTATTGACCTTGAAAAGGGCTCACAGCCGTTTGTCGGCTTTGACGGGCGCTACACCGCCGTGTTTAACGGTGAAATTTACAACTATCGCGAGCTCCGCGACGAGCTTATAAAAATCGGCTACAGCTTTTCCACCAATTCCGAAATCGAGGTGCTGGTAACCCTGTGCCATGAGCATCACGGCGATTTTGTGCGCCTTTTGCGCGGAATGTTCGCTTATGTCATTTTCGACAAGCAGGAAAATCGCCTTTACGCCGCGCGCGACCCCTTCGGCA
>CAYWMF010000067.1:4048-7453 GCA_964459175.1 uncultured Oscillospiraceae bacterium | reverse complement strand
GGGATAAAATGAAAAAAATCGGCACCGGCAGATTTAAGAGAGCGAACGGCGCTTTGCGAAAGACGGAAAA
The DNA here is from genome assembly GCA_964459175.1 of uncultured Oscillospiraceae bacterium. Lineage (GTDB taxonomy): Bacteria > Bacillota > Clostridia > Oscillospirales > SIG627 > SIG627. Next base: position 7,383 of record CAYWMF010000067.1, on the reverse strand, counting down.
GCCGCCCGAAATGCACCGCGAAAGCCGTGAAAGCAAGTCGGAAAATCCATATTGCTATCGTTATAATGACACGGACGTAAAAATCAGCTTTTCGGGCAAGCAAAGCTTCGAAAGCTGTTTGTGGGCGGCCGTGACGGGAAGCGGCAAAAATGCTGAGTAAAACAAAAACGGCACAAGCTATGTGCCGTATATAAAATCGGGAGGTTAGAAAATGTTATTCAATCACAGCGAATTTTCGGTGGCGGTATATTTGAGACTTTCGCGGGAGGACGGCGACAAAATCGAAAGCGACAGCATCGCCAACCAGCGGCTTTTGATACAAAATTATCTTGTCGACAAGCCTTATTTGCAATTTGTAAACGAATATGTTGACGACGGTTACAGCGGCTCCGACTTCGAACGGCCGGGCTTTTGCAAAATGATGGAGGACATCAATAGGCAAAAAATCAATTGCATTGTTGTCAAGGATTTATCGAGATTCGGCAGAAATTACATCGAGGTTGGACGATATATCGAGCGCAAATTTCCGGCGATGGGCATACGATTTATCGCCGTGAACGACAAGTACGATAACGCCAAGGAACCGGAGGACGCCGAACAAATCATAGTTCCGTTCAAAAATCTGATAAATGACGCCTACTGCCGCGATATTTCGGTCAAAATACGTACACAGCTTGACGTCAAGCGCAAAAGCGGAAAATTCATCGGCAGCTTTGCGGCGTACGGCTATGCCAAGGATCCGGCCGACAAAAATCATCTCATCGTAGACGAATGTGCCGCCGAGGTCGTACGGCAGATATTTCAAATGAAGCTTGACGGCTACAGCGCGATGGGCATTGCCGAAAAGCTCAATCGCATGGCGGTACCCACACCGATGGAATACAAACGAATGTGCGGATACAATTATATGAGCGGCTTCAGAACTGCGGCAAAAGCCAAATGGTGCGCAAAAAGCGTTCTGCGCATTTTGCAAAACGAGCTTTACACCGGCGTCATGATTCAGGGCAAGAAGCAAAAAATAAATTATAAAATCAAAAAATCGCGCGATATTCCACCCGATGAATGGATAAAGGTAGATAACACGCACGAAGCGATTATACCAAAGCCGTATTTTGAGCGCGTGCAGGAAGTTATGCGGCTGTACACGCGAACCGCCCCCAAAAGAGAAAATGTTTATGCTTTTTCGGGGTTGGTGCAATGCGGCATCTGCGGTCGAAACATGATACAGCACTCTGCCTCGAAAAACGGCAAAATATACCGATATCTCTGCTGTTCCGATCGAAAAAGCGAGGAAGCCTGCGGTGCCGATAATATCAGCGAAGAAAGCTTGATGACGGCGGTAAGGAACTTCGCAAAAGGAAAGCTGGAGCTGCTGTTCAATGCCTGCGAGCTTTCGGACAATGCCGTAAGCGTACAAAACAGCACGGGGCTAAAGCTGCTGAATGTGAGACTTGCAAGGCTTGCCAAGGACGAGGAGCATTCCCTCGAATTGATCGAGCGACTAAAAAGCGATATGGCGAGCGGCGTGATAAGCGACGTGGAATACGCTGACTGCAACCGGCAATTTACTGCAAAATTAAATGAAACACGAAAGGCAAAAGCCGAAGCGGAAGCTCAAAAAAAGCGGCTATCGTCAAAGGATTTTCGGCTTTATCACTGGCTGGAGGAATTCAAAAAAATCGACGCCGCAAAGCCCCTCACAAGAAAGGAAACGGTTATACTGATAAATAAAATCATTGTGTTTGGTAAAAACAGCGCAGAAATTCACTTGAACTGTGAGGACGAAATTAACGAATTGATACAGCAAGCCGAAAATCAGCGGCAAAAGGAGGCACAAGCATGATCTATGTAAGCTATACAAAAAAGTATTCCTGCCTATTAATGGGTCAAAATACAAATATAACCATTGCTTTTCAAAACGAGAAAATCGCCAAATATGCCGCGGAACGGAAATGGAAAATTGCAAAAAGGTATTCCGACAACCGAAAAACGTCTAACGAAAATACCGGCTTTTCAAAGCTTAAGGAGGACGGCATTTCAAAGAAATTCGATTGTGTGATTTTTTATTCGATTTATCGCTTCGGCAGCTCGGTGCTACATGCTTACGACCTGCTGAAGCGTGTGTTTTATCCGGGCGGAATACATTTTGCGGTGGTAGAAGATAATTTTTGCTCGGCCGATTTTTCAAGTCGCGAGGTTTACGATTACCTTGAAAAAAAGCGGACGGAATATTACAAGCTCCATGCGCGGGAAACTACCGGCGTGAAGCTTGAGGGGCGCGTATATGAAAAATACGGATATTTTTTTGCGGACGGTTCGCAAACGCCGACAATCGACGAGCAAGCCGCGCGCAGTATCAAAAAGGTGTTTGAACTGGTCTGCGGCGGCAATACATTACAGCAAACAGCACAGCTGATGAACGAATACGGCTTCGAGCCGCCGCACCTTTATATGAAGCGCTTGAACATCAACCGCCGCTATGGCGCACAAAGCGGCTGGAGCGCATCGCAGGTCGGATATATCATAAGAAATCCTCTTTACAAGGGCGAATGGCACAGAAGCTTGAATTGTGAAAAGGTCGTTGTGCAATGTCCGCCGATAGTGTCCGCCGAGCAATACGACACGGCGCAAAGGCTCTGTTCGTCACGCAAGCGGTTCGACAAAGCTAAGCATACGGCAAGCGGTAATTTTATGGCGGGAATGCTGCACGACTTTGACACAGGCCACCCGATTTATCATTATTTTGCCCATGCGAACGGCGAGAGAATATTCAAATTGAAATACCCCAAGCCCGCGAATGTCAGTTATCCGCGAATGTCAATTGGATATGACGAGGTGGAAAGCAAGCTGCGCGTTTTGCTGAACGAGCAATGCGAAAGGGCAAAAAGGGTTGCGGAATTGATTGATAGCCCTGCCTTTTGCGAATACAGGGAAGTCGCGTTGGCGGCTGTTCGTGAAAAAGCGAATCAGGTTTTTGAGAGCATGAAAATTACCGAAAGCGACTATCGATCAGGCTCGTCGAAAAAGGACGAAATCGAGGCAATACAGAAGCAAAACGACAGCGAGCTTCAAGCTTATCTTTTGCAATTCGACCAAACGGACAAATTGCTGAGCCTTGAAAATCCATGGCTGAAGCTGTATGCCGACATGAGTTTACCCGAAAAGCTGACCTCAGCAGTCATGCGCAAATATATTGCCGCGGCAAGCTGTGAAAAATTTGAAAAAATCAGAATCGAGCCGCGCGAGAGCAATGCATTTTTGCCGATTTTCGAAGAAATGCTTTTGCGGCAAGCCGCGGAGGAATAGAGCATGGCACGAAAAAGCAGAGGGCGGAC
>CAYWMF010000067.1:0-4038 GCA_964459175.1 uncultured Oscillospiraceae bacterium | reverse complement strand
ACCGCCGCCGACCGAACGCATAGCAGAAGAAAATAAGTTCAAAACTGCGGTATACGCAAGGCTTTCGGTCGAAAAGAAAACCACCGAAAGCCTTGAAACTCAAATAAGTATGCTGCACCAATACATTTCGGAGCATACGGAATATGAGCTTGTCGATACCTACGCCGACAACGGCTGTACCGGCACCGATTTCGAGCGCCCTGAATTTACACGAATGCTTAACGATGCGCGCGAGGGGCGGATAAGCTGTATAATCGTTAAGGATTTATCACGCTTCGGCCGAAATTTGGTGGAAACAGGCTACTATCTTGAAGCCCTGCTTCCGCGCCTGCATGTGCGTCTTATCGCCATTAACGATGATTTCGACAGCAGTCGCGAGTATGACAAAACAAGCATTGTCGTTCCGATAAAAAACCTTATAAACGAGATGTATGCCAAGGATTTTTCGCGCAAGGCGGTGAATTCCTACGAGCTTCACGCACGGCAGGGCGACGCCAAAATGTTAAAAGGCACCTTCGGCTATCTTCTCGACAAACAAAATAATATTTTAATTCCGAATTCGCAAATCGCTCCGATCGTGCAAGTGATTTTCAGGTGGTTTTTGATGGGTCATACACTCTCGACGATTGCGAAAAGGTTGAATATTCTCGGCGTCATTACGCCGGAGGGCTTCAAGCGCAAATTCGAAATGAATAAGCCGATTCCGCCCTGCGACTGCTGGACGCCCGAGCGCGTAAAAAGCATTCTGACCAACCAAACCTATGTCGGCGACACGGTTCACGGCAAGCGCCGAAAAGCGCTTTACAAGGGTATGGCACGAACGTATATGCCGAACGAGGAGTGGATTGTTCATAAAAATACACATACGCCGCTTATATCGCGAGATGATTTTGACACTGTTCAAAAGCGTTTGGACGAAAAACGACAAAGGTATAACAAGCTTTCCGACACTCAAAGTACACGACCGCTTACCTGCGATTACTTTCCGCAAAAGGTTTTTTGCATGGACTGCGGCACAAAAATGAATTATCGCCGCTACACGCACGGCCGATACGTCAAACAATTTGACGGCGCGTATTATGTTTGCGGCGCAAGCGGCTCGAAAAAGGGCTGTGGCAAGCGTATACACGAGGAATATTTACGCCTTGTCGTATTGGAGCAGATTCGGCGGCTGATTGTCAATTCTGCTATGCGGAACAGGACTTCTTCGGAAACAAAGCTTATAAAATATGCCGACAGTGCGCGGCGTTCCGCATCGCTTAAGGCGAACCATTTGAGCTTCAAGCTTTCGGAAATTGAGGAAAGCGCGCAAAAGCTGTACCGAAATTATGCCGACGGGCTGTTGGATTTTGAGGAATATCAAGCGGCCTGCGAGCGGTATCAATTTGAAAAGCGGCGGCTTGACACGAGCCTTGAAAAAGCAAAAAACGCGCAGGAAAGCCTTGCGCAGAATATAGCTCCGGCTCTCAAATCGAACAAGGCTCCGACAGGCTTTTTGGAAAAATACGGCAAGCAGGCCGGATTTATAGACAGTTTTATCGAAAAAGTATATGTCAGCGGCACGGAGCACATCGAAATACGCTTTAAATGCGAGGATATTTTCGGTTTTGTGCCCACTTTTGAAAGGATTTAAAGCAAATGAAAATAGCGTTCTACATGCGGCTGTCGGTGGCCGACGGAGATTTGGACAAAAAGGGCAAAAACGAAAGCAACAGCATTGAAAGCCAAAGAATGCTGTTGAAAAGCTATCTGACAAGCGCCGCGCTCGACGCCACGGCGGTAACCGAATATGTGGACGACGGCTACAGCGGGCTTAATTTCAATCGTCCGTCGTTCACTCGAATGATGGACGATGCGCGCGAGGGTGAAATAGATATGATTGTTGTCAAGGATCTTTCGCGCCTCGGCAGGGACTACATCGGCGTCGGCGATTATATCGAGCAGATTTTTCCGATTCTCGGCATAAGGTTTGTGGCAATCAATTCCAATTACGACAGTATAAAATACATAGGCAGTACGCCCGGGCCGGAGCTGAGCATTGACAGCTTTATCAATACGCTGTATTGTAAGGACATTTCCAAAAAGCTAAAAAGCGCCCTGCGTACTAAATGGAAAAAAGGCGTTTCCACCTGCGGGCGACTGCCGTTCGGCTATGTCAAAGACAAAATCGACCCGCGCAAATGGCGAATAGATCGTGAAGCCGCCGGCTATGTACGGCTGATATTTGATTTAGCCTTGAAAGGGTGCGGCACAAAGCTGATTACCGAATACCTGAACGATCACAATATACCGACGCCGGGTAAATACCGCGTGGCCAAAACCGGCAGCGGCGACTGGAACCGTGTGATTTCCGACGCGGAATGGTTTTGGGATACCGCCAAGGTGTGGCGAATTATCAAAAATTACACCTACACCGGCGCCATGGTGCATGGGCAGACCACAGTTATCCGCGTCGGCTCGCACGAACGGCGCACCATTCCCGAAAGGGATCGCTTTATCGCAGAGGGCGCACATGACGCTATTGTCACGGTCGAGGAATTCGAAAAAGCGCAGACGGTTCTTCGAAACGTCAGGGTGAACGGACTGCGCCGCGACAACGGATTTTTATTGACCGGCAAAATTCGGTGCGGTAATTGCCGACTGCGTATGAGCTATCAAAACGCCGCACGGCAGGTAATAGTTTGCAAGCACAAAATCAGTGTCGGCAAAAAATCCGCCTGCAGTGCCGTGCGCTACGATGCAAGGCACATTGAACGCATGGTGTGGGCAGAGCTTAACCAAAAAGCAGAGCTGATCGAGCGGCTTTCCGCGCTGACAAAAGCGGTGCGCGACAACAATAAATCCGTCGTTACCGCCGAGAAACGGAGCTTAAAGCGCGATATACAGTCAAAAAAAGCCCGACGTGTGCAAATATATGAACATTACGTGGGCGAATACCTTGAAAAAGAAGAATTTGTGAAGCAAAAATCACAACTTACCGCCGAAATCGACCGACTTTGCGAGCGACTGGCGCTGTTGGACGGCGAGACCAAAGCCATTAACAGCCTGCTTTGCGATATTGCGCGCCTAAAGGAAAGCGCCGCAAGGCTGATAAAAGGCGACGCCTTAACGCGCGAGGCCGTACGCGAATTTATCGACACGATTTACGTGCAGGACGCCGAGCATATCGAGGTAAAGCTTTTGTTCGACGATTTACTTGAAAAGGCGGCGGCTTATGCGGGGATCGATACCGAAAAAATATAGAAAATACAACAAAAAGGCTGAGTCCTGTGCTTTGACTCAGTCTTTTTTTGCTTTAAGATTTACGTTCAAAAAAACTATTGCGCCGATTACCAGCACAATTCCTACCCAGCCGAAAAGGTCCGGGAATTCGTTGAAAAATATCATCCCGCAAATTGTCGCAACAACCGGCTCGACCGATGCGATAATAGATGCCTTACCGGATTCCATGCGTTCCAGCCCCGCGGTGTACAGTACATAGGGCAAAAACGCCGTCAGCACGCCCATAGACAGGCTGAACGGAATAATCGGAGGATTTTGCGAAACCGTCGTAACAATTCCGCCGATATTTGCAAGCGGAAGCACGCCGAGCGAGGCGAAAATGAAGGTGTACAGCGAAATTGTGATGGACGAATAGCCGCGATTTATGGCAAATCGACCGAAAATACTGTACAGCGCATAGGCAAAGCCCGAAATAAGCCCCGTAACCACGGCGATCGGCGGCGCACTCAGAGCCTCGGACGAAAGCCCGGCGACCATGAAGCAACCGACAAATGCCGCGGCAAGGCAGAATAATTTCTGCGCCGTCAGCTTTTCCTTGAACAGAAATGCCGACATAACCGTTACCATAATCGGTGCGGTGTACAGCAAAATTGCCGCCATGGACATTGAGGTCATTTCAATAGTGGCAAAATATGCACAGCTGAAAGTTGCAAGGCTTATAATGCCGGAGCCGATGAAGCACCAAATATCCTTTAGCCTGATTTTAAATGCCGACGGCTTGACTATCAAGGTGAAAATTATCATGAATATGGCTGC
>CAYWMF010000066.1:0-7461 GCA_964459175.1 uncultured Oscillospiraceae bacterium | reverse complement strand
ATTTCCACGATTCTTCCGCGCGGAACGCCGCCTATTCCCAATGCCATGTCAAGCGTCAGCGAACCGGTCGAAACCGCATCGACATTCATCGCCACGTTTTCACCCAGCTTCATTATAGTACCCTTGCCGTATTTTTTGTCTATCATACCCATCGCGTCGGCTATGGCTTTTTTCTTATCTTCGAGATTATCCTTATCGATTTTTTCAACCTTGGAGGATTTGCCGCTTTTTTCTTTCATGTTTCAATCTCCTTTACAGAAATTAATTATTATGTTATCGGAACATAACTTATTATATCATGAATTTTAGTAAAAATCAATACCTTTTTTCTTTTTTTCCGCACGCCGCACGAATATTTCCGCCGTAATCCTCGAAAAACTCGGCATTAAAGCCGTAAAAGTCGAAAAGTCGTGCGATAATATCGCGCTGTCCGGGGGCAATTTCGAAAACAATGCAGCCGCCGCACGGGAGCTTGTCCGAAAAATCGTCAAGTATTCTGCGGTAGAAATCGCAGCCGTCCTCGCCGCCGAGCAGGGCGATTTGCGGCTCGTAACGCACATTTTCGGCAAGAGTCGGCATTTCGTCGGCACGGATATACGGCGGATTCGAAACTATCATATCCGGCATAGGTATATCCCCGGGGAAATGTCCGCCCATCACATCGTATTCAACCGCCGCCAGACGGTCGTCAACGCCGTTTGCGGCGGCATTTTTTTCGGTATATTCCAGCGCGGTTTTCGAAATATCAAAGGAATAGCATTTTTTAATATCGCCGTTGCTCATCAAAAGCGAAATACCGATACAGCCGCTTCCACAGCACAAGTCGTATATCACGCCGCCGCGGCCGATTCTCGTCAGCGCCGCCTCGACAATGCGTTCGGTGTCACTGCGCGGAATCAAAACGCCCTCGCCGACAAAGAATTCACCGCTCCAAAACGCGGCCTTGCCGGTTATGTACTGAAGCGGATAGCCGCCCAGCGCTTTTTTGACATCTGCTATGAAATCACCGCAAAAATCGACATCTTCATCGGGCTTTATAATATGCTTCAAAGGCACGGCACCGTATTTCAGCCACAATTCCCGCATAAGGCTTTGCAAATCGAACCACTGCGCCGCCTCGGGACAGGCTTCGTACAGGGCTTTGACCTCGGCGTAAAGCTGTTTAGCCGTCATTTTCGGAGGTTTGCTGAGGTAAAACTATGTTTTCAAACACGCTTTCCTCGGGAAATTCGTCGGGCAATGCGGATTTCAGCGCCACAATGGCAACCTCGATCTGCGAAGCGTCCGGCTCGCGTGTGGTGATATTTTGAAGCCACAAGCCCGGTGCGGAAAGTACCCTGATAACAACATTGTCGTGCTTGCCGGCATACATCAAAAATTCGTAGCCCAGTCCGACAACCAGCGGCAGAGTGAGAATTTTTATAAGGGTTCTCAAAAGCACGTTATCCCAGCTGATAAACGAGGAAATTATAATGCCGATAATCATCATGACTATCATAAAGCTGGTGCCGCAGCGCGGGTGCTGTCTTTTTTGCTTTTTGATATTCTCGACCGTCAAATCAAGGCCGTTTTCGTAGCAAAAAATAGATTTATGCTCCGCGCCGTGATACTCGAAGGTTCGGCGGATATCCGGCATAAACGAAACCGCCCAAATGTAAAGCACGAAAAGACCGATTTTTATAACGCCCTCCATGATACTGCGGATTACGTTCATGGCGCCGGTCGGTGTGCTTTCGGGTATAAAGCCGCCGAAGAACTTGGAAATCAGCGCCGGCAGCCACATAAACAGCACCAAAGCCAAAGCTACACCCAGCACGGCGCCTATGGCGGTCACAATTTTCATAAGAGATTCGCCGAAGGTTTCTGTAAGCCACTTATCGAACTTGGATTCCTCCTCGGCTTCCAGCCCCATCGCCTCGGCGGAATAGGTAAGCGTGGACATGCTCAGCATCAGCATTTCGACGAAATTCACCACGCCGCGTATTATCGGCAGACGAAAAAGCTTGATTTTATCCCGCACGGATTTATTGGGCTGTGTATCCCGCACAATATTTCCGTCAGCGGTACGAACGGCGGTGGTGTGCTGCTTTTTACCGCGCATCATTATGCCCTCGAGAACCGCCTGACCGCCGACCTTTCCGCGGCGTTCGGGGAACTTCGGGCAGTTATTTTTATTATTAGGCATTTCGATACTCACTTTCTGACAAAAATAAAAAAATTCGTACATAGTATTATATAATATTTTTGATAATAAATATAGCGTTTTTTATTAATTTTTCAATATAGCGGATTTTTCTGTGAAAAATATGCCTCTTGAACCATTTTCCTTGATGCGGCGCTACGCATACGCAAGAGAACAAAACACCTCATCCGTAGGCTACAGCCGCCACCTTCCACACAAGGGGAAGGTGGAACACGGAGTGTGACTGAGGGGTTGTCAAATTATAGACAGCTTTTTCGCAGAAAAATCTTCCAAAATGAAATCCGCGGGAGTTCATTTCATGGCGAAACCATTTCATGCAAAGCATTTCATCTTAATTTGCGCATTTCTAATATTTACTCCTTTAAAATGTTAAAAAATTGTTAATTCTGTTGACAAAAGACCTTATTTGTTGTATAATACAAATTGCGACTTTAGTGTGCAAAGGAAATGGATATGGTCGATAAAAATAACATACTCGATATAAACTCTCTGCTCAACGGTGAGGTGCGTGAAATCGCCTTTAACACCGATATTGAGCTCGACGCCGATATCGCCGCGTTTGTCCGCCCGGCAACCATGAGCGGCAAGGTTGTGAATATGGCAAGCTATATTGAGTTCACCTGCAGTATTGAGTATTCCTACAAAACGGTTTGTTCCCGCTGTCTTAAGGAACTGGAGCGTAATATGCGGCTGGAGCTTATGTTCCCCGTGGCGACAGTTCTCGAAAACGAAAAAAGCGACGCCGACGAATACATTATACCGCAAAACGGCAGAATCGATTTGCACGGCATTTGCGAGGAAAATTTCATTTTGAATTTGCCCTATCGCGAGCTGTGCGCCGATGATTGCAAGGGTCTTTGCCCGAGTTGCGGCGCCGACCTTAATATCGGCGAATGTACCTGCAAAAAGCAGGGCGATATTCGCTTGCAGGGTCTGGCGGACTTTTTCAAAGATTAAAATTTTATCCTTTACAAGGAGGTTACACAAAAATGGCAGTACCGAAGAGAAAAGTATCTCATGCCCGTAAAATGAAAAGACGCTCCAGCGTATGGAAGCTCAGCGCTCCCACACTGGTTAAATGCCCCAAATGCGGCGAATACACCGCGCCCCACAAGGTATGCAGTGAATGCGGTTATTACGACGGCAAAGAGATTATCAAGAAAGAAGCGTAATTTCAAAGGAATTGCGGCGGGATATTTCAAGTTCGCGGCGTTCGGGCGGCCAAAGGCCGTTATGGGCGTCGGGATTTGATATATCCTTTTTTCTTTATAACTGATATAAGGAACGTATTATTTTGGTAACTATCGAATCCGTAAAGCCGCGCTCGCCCGCCGAAAAATGCGGTATTAAGCCGAGCGACCGGCTGATAAGCATCAATTCCCATCCTATAAACGACGTTCTTGACTACGGCTTTTACACCCGCGAAAGGCGGCTGGAAATGGAGCTGGAGCGGAACGGCGAAAAATTTTCGGTAACACTGAAAAAAAGCGAGGAGGCCGACACGGGGCTTGAATTTTCCACCTTTTTGATGGACAAAAAGCGCTCCTGTGCCAACCGCTGTATCTTTTGTTTTATCGACCAGCTGCCCGAGGGTATGCGCGACACGCTGTACTTCAAGGACGACGACACGCGGCTGTCGTTCTTGCAGGGCAATTACGTCACGCTGACAAATGTTTCCGAGCGCGATATTACCCGCATACTCGAAATGCACATAAGCCCTGTAAATGTTTCGGTGCACACCACAAACCCCGAGCTGCGAGTAAAAATGCTGGGCAACAAAAACGCCGCCAAAATCATGGATCAGCTGAACACCCTTGCCGCGCACAATATTTCGCTCAACTGCCAAATTGTGCTGTGCAAGGGCTACAACGACGGCGACGAGCTGGATAGATCCATGCGTGAGCTTTACGCGCTGTATCCTGCGCTTTCGGGCGTATCCATAGTACCGGTCGGGCTGACGGATCACCGCGAGGGACTGTGCCCGCTGGAGCCCTTTACCAAAGAGGAAGCGCGCGAGGTTATACGGCAAATCGAGACCTTCGCCGACAAATGCCGCGCCGAAACCGGTTTAAGGCTGTTTTACGCCGGCGACGAGCTTTATATAAAGGCCGGACTGCCGATCCCCGCCGAAGAGGAATACGACGATTACCCGCAGCTTGAAAACGGCGTGGGGCTTATACGCTCGATGCAGACCGAATTTGACCTGGAGCTTGAGGACATATGCGAATACGAAAAGGAGCTTCTTGATGTAAAGCGCAATATTTCGATAGCCACGGGCGAGGCGGCATATAATTTTATTTGCGGACTGGTTGAAAAATTAAAAGAAAAATGCTATAATACAAATATACAAGTTTATAAAATAGAAAATACCTTTTTCGGAAGCAATGTAACCGTCGCCGGGCTGATAACCGGCTACGACTATATAAGGGTGCTCAAGGATAAGCCGCTGGGCGAGGCTTTGTACATTCCGGCCTGCTCACTGCGCTCGCAGGGAGATTTGCTGCTGGACAGCGTGAGCCTTGATGAGCTTGCCGAGGCGCTCAACGTAAAAATCGTCCCCCTGCCAAACGACGGCGCGCAGTTTGTGCGCTCGTTGCTTTCGGATAACTGACGCCAAAAGAAAGGCCCGGTGATATTATGTCAAAACCCATTGTAGCCATTGTCGGCAGGCCGAATGTCGGCAAAAGCACATTTTTCAACAAGCTGGCCGGCACGCGCATTTCGATAGTCGAGGACACGCCCGGTGTCACGCGCGACCGCATTTACTATGAAACCGAATGGTGCGGCAGAGCCCTCACCATCATCGACACAGGCGGTATCGAGCCAAAAACGGACGATATTATTTTAAAGCACATTGTAACTCAGGCGCAAATCGCGATTGAAACCGCCGACGTCATCGTGTTTATGGTGGACGTCACAACCGGTCTTACCGCCGACGACCGCGATATTGCCCACATGCTCAAAAAATCCCGCAAACCGGTGGTTTTAGCCGTCAATAAGGTGGACTCAATCGGTGCACTGCCGCCGGAATTTTACGAATTTTACGAGCTGGGCTTCGACAAGGATCCCATCGCGCTTTCATCGGTTCACGGCACCGGAAGCGGCGATATACTGGACGAGGTTTTGTCCTATCTGCCCGAGGACAGCGGCGATGAAGAGGACAACGACCGCATAAAGGTTGCGGTAATAGGCAAGCCGAATTCGGGCAAAAGCTCGATTATCAACCATATTTTGGGTGAAGAGCGCCTGATTGTTTCGGATATCGCCGGCACAACGCGCGACGCGGTGGACGCGCAGGTGGATAACGAATACGGCAAATATACCTTTATCGACACGGCGGGAATACGCCGTAGCAGCAAAATCGAGGACGCCGTCGAAAAATACAGCGTTTTGCGCGCCAACATGGCGGTAGAGCGCGCCGACGTGTGCCTTATAATGATAGACGCCAACGAAAAGGTGACGGCGCAGGACGAAAGAATCGCCGGTATAGCCCATGAGGCCGGAAAAGCCTCGATATTGGTTGTCAACAAGTGGGACACCATCGAAAAGGACAACAAAACCACCGCCGAATACACCAAGGACGCCTACGATAAGCTTTCATACATGACCTACGCGCCGCTGGTTTTTGTTTCCGCCAAGACGGGGCAGAGGGTGGATAAGCTGTTCGAGCACATAAATTACGTCAATATGCAGGCCTCGATGCGCGTTACGACGGGTATGCTCAACGATGTGCTGGACGACGCCACAACGCGGGTTCAGCCGCCGTCGGACAAGGGCAAGCGACTGAAGATTTATTATATGACGCAAATCGGCGTAAAGCCGCCGACCTTTGTAATTTTTTGCAACAGTATCGAGCTGTTTCACTTTTCGTACCGCAGATATATAGAAAACTGTCTCCGCGAAACCTTCGGCTTCAAGGGAACGCCGATAAAGCTAATCATTCGTGAAAAAGGCGATAACGCCGAACAATAAATAATATAATACAGGAGAAGAAAAATGCAAAACACCGCTGTCAAAACCATCTGCCACGGGGTAAATATCAACTCCGTGGACACAGACAAACTGTTCTATCTGCCCGAGGGAGCCTTTGATTACAAAGGCTATCTTGACCACTGGATAAGATTTATCGAGGATTATCAGCTGCTTAAGCCCGACACCTGGGCGCTGTTTGTCGAGCAGTTCCGCGGCACACCCGACGACGAGCATCACGCATGGCGCAGTGAATACTGGGGCAAAATGATGCGCGGTGCAACCTTTGTTTATCGCTACACTCAAAACCCCGAGCTTTACAAGGTTATGGTGGACACCGTCAACGACCTTATGACAGCTCAGGACGAGCTTGGCAGAATAACCACATACAGCCTTGAGCAGGAATTCCACGGCTGGGATTTGTGGGGCAGAAAATACGTTCTTTTGGGCTTGCAATACTTCCTTGAAATATGCAAGGACAAGGAGCTTGAAAAGAAAGTTATCGACTGCATGTGCCGCCACACCGACTACATAATCAGCAAAATCGGCGACCCCGCAGAGGGCAAAATCCTTATCACCACCGCCACCAATAACTGGCTGGGTCTTAACTCGACCTCGATTCTTGAACCGATTGTAAGACTGTACATTATGACCGGAGAGCAAAAATATTTCGACTTTGCAACCTACATTGTCGAAACCGGCGGTGCAAACGGCTTCAATTTGTTCGAAACCGCCTACGAGGGCAAGCTTTTCCCGTATCAGTACCCGGTTACCAAGGGCTATGAAATGATGTCCTGCTTTGAGGGACTTTTGGAATATTACCGCATTACCAAAAACGAAAAATACAAGACCGCCATTGTCAATTTTGCAAAGCGCGTCACCGAAAGCGACGTTACCGTTATCGGTTGCTCGGGCTGTACGCATGAGCTGTTCGACTTTTCGCGTTCACGTCAGACCACCACTGAATGGACGGGAATTATGCAGGAAACCTGCGTAACCGTAACCTGGATGAAGTTCTGCTCGCAGGTATTGCGCCTTACGGGCGAGAGTTGGCTGGCCGACGGAATCGAAATTTCCATCTACAACGCCCTCATCGGCGCGGTAAATACCGACAAGGTGCCCGGCAACAAGGGTCGCCCGCTGGACGGCTATGTATACAATGATTCTCCCTTTGACAGTTACGCTCCGCTTTTGCTTTCCACCCGCGGCAGAGCCATCGGCGGCTTCCAAAAGCTGGACGGTCCTGCCGGCTACGGCTGCTGCACAGCCATCGGCGCGGCGGGCATGGG
>CAYWMF010000065.1:0-7461 GCA_964459175.1 uncultured Oscillospiraceae bacterium | reverse complement strand
GTAGGGGAGCTTCGAAAATTTCGTTTTTGATTACAAAAAATATGCTCTCTCTTTCATCGCGGCTGTAAAGCATGGCGCGCACCTTGCCGCCAAAATCATGAATAAGACGGTAGCCGTCGCGCTTTTTCAGCGAATAGCTGTCGGTTACGCTGAAATTTCTCATGTAGGTGCTCTCTCCCGGCTTCAAATTCGACTGTGCCGAATCGTCGGCATTAATACCCAAGAATTTGGTTATGTGATAGCCGTACAGATTTTCTTTTTGAGCCATACCGACTCTCCTTTCAATAAACCTCTCTTATGCGGCGGCGCTTGCCGCGTGTGAACAGCCTTTCAAGGCGGTAGCATTCTTTTTCGTACAGCCCTCTGAAGCTCTCCGCACGGGTGGGCTCTTCTTCAAGCAACAGCATAAAAGCCAGCCCGTAAGGCAATGCGCCGCGGCAAATACTGAAATGCAACGCCAGCTCGTCGTCAAGCGACGTCACATTCGGCGGCGTTTTGTCGTCAAAGTGACATGCCACGTCCTTTATGCGGCAATCCAGCTCATACAGCGAAACCGTCAAAATGCTTAAACAGCTCAACACATTTTTTTCGTAATCCGCGATATTTTGATTGCCGCTTCCGTTTTCGTCGCGCTCGTTCATCAGATCCAGCGCCATATTAAAGACCTCTCTTGCCGTCATTGTTCTTCCCCCTTGCTGTCGATTTTGTCCTTGCATACCTTAAGGAACTTTATCAAAAAGCTCGGCAGTGGCACCGAGCATTCATACAGGTTTTCCACGATTGAAATTGCCTCGCCTATAACTATGTAAAAGCCGATGAAGCTTGAAAAAATTACGCCCTCTGCCAATGTGGCATATTCACTGCCGACCGTGAGCGACGGCAACGCGGCGTCCAGAAAAATGCCCAAAAACAAAGCCGAAAGCAAAGCCACCTTTTTCCATAGCCCGTCCAGCGCTTTGCGCGAGGATATTTCGTGCTTTATTCTGCCCTTGATAAGCCCGGTTATAAAATCCAGCGCCGAAAAGCTTACAACCCATATTATCACCGGCGTGAAGCGATTGAACACGCATAACAGGCTTATCAAAAGTCCGCCCGCGGCGCACAGAAAATTCTTTAAACTCATTGTTACCTCCTTTCGCGGCGACAGGCATTAAGCCCGCCACCGCAAAAAATCAATTATCAAACGGTTTCGTCGCCCGGTGTCAAATCAAGAAATACCATTTCCTTGGGATATACTATCTTTGCGCCGTAAAGGTGCAAGCCCTTCACCGCGTCGCCGTGGCGAAGCTCCGGCTCGTAGGCGGTTACGGAGTTTATCTGCTCCGCAAAGGCAATGGCACGGTTGGTGCGGGCGATACATCTGTAGGCCTTTCCGGTTTTGACAATGTTGTTGGATACATAAACGTCGAAGCCCATAAAACTTCCGATATAGCCCTTTGTCAGCACATCGGTGTTGTCGGTCGAGCGTAGAACCTTGGAAAGCACCAGCTTCTGCTCAATCGCAGGCGAAACCTCCAGCGAGATGGAAGCGTTGTTGGGAACATTGTTTTCCATCAGCTTAAGCCTTGCCTCTGCCAGCGTTGAAATAATGCTTTCGGCGGTTACCGAGGTGTTGGAGATTGTGGCAACGCCCGAATCTGTAAGCGAATATATGTAGCTGTCCGCCACATCGGCCAGCGCGTCGGAGGCGCGGCGCATTGCCTCTGTCATAATGTTCGGACGGCTCTGTGCGGCGTCAACATCGTCAATGAAAAAGTTGAAGCCCTTTGCCTGGTCGATTATAAGTGTGCGCACATTGTCGCTCAGCACTTCAGCCGCCGGCATATCGGTGTTTTTGGAGTAGTCAAAAACGGTTATCGGGCTGATTCCGCATATTTTTACGCGGTCGCCCTGACCTTTGATTTCACCCTCGAATTCACGGCTGCACAGCTTGACGCCGACATAGTTTTTCTGAAGCTCCTTGTAAAGTGTTTCGCTCCATACGGTAGAAGTAAAGTTGTTCAGTGACATAATTTTATTCCTTTCTTAAATTAATTTTTTTCAGTTCCAGTATTTCATGGAATCAACTATCGAATCGTAGTTCTTTCTCACCTGGGCGCGGCTCATGCCGGCAACCTGGGCGCGGGTAAAATATTCCTTTTTCTCGGTGCCGCCTTTGACTGCGGGTGGGGTTCGCAGTGAATTTTCGCGGTTTTTGTCCTGCGCTTTTTTGCTTTCGATTCCGGCTTTTGCAAGCAATATGCAATACGCGCCCAGCAGGCTTTCGCCGTTTTCCACCAAAACCCATAATTCGTCCGGCAAATCGTCCAGCGTTATCTCCGGGAACATTTCCCACAGCCTGTCAAGCTCCTTTGATGCCTGCTCCTTCTGTAGGTTTTCGCTTCGCAAAAGCTCCAGCTCCTCCTGCGGCGTCATTTGTGTGCTACTGTTTTCCATCGTTCGTCCTTTCCGGCTGAGTATCAGCCATTTTGTTTTTTGTTTCTTCGATGAGCTCCGCCTTGCGGGGTATAACGCCGTCGGGCAGTCGCTCAAGATACTGAATGAAATCAATATATCCGCCTTTAAGCAACGTATCCAGCGTGTTCACGGCGGATATTTCACTCCAATATGCCGCGGCTCCGGCGTCTATCACACAGGAAAACAGCGCGTTTTCGAGCTTTTTGGTGTTCAGCGTGCGCCGAACCTGCTTTCCGCCGTCGTGATACATTAATACGCGTGAGCTGTCGTAGTAGCTGAAAATGTAATTCAGCCATATCATGCCCAGCTGCTCGATCATACCGAACAGCGCGCGCCGCTGATTTTCAAGCGGTATCGCCGAGGTGTTTTGCAGTGCGATTATCGCCGAGGTATTTTCGGGCTCAACCTCGCCCAGCGCCGCGTCGGTGGCTCCGAGCAGCTCCTTGGTTATGCTCATTGTCATGTTTATAACGTCCAGAAATCCGCTCTGCATCTCTCCCGGGTGCAATGTCAGCGCCGCGTTTTCCACACTGCCGTTGACGGCAATAGCTTCGCCCACCGTGTTTGTCCATTCGTCGATAATGTTGGAATTGTAAATCACCTTCGAAAACGACACGTTCATCATGTGCTTCATAACCATCGCAAAGGCTTTGTTTATGTACACCTGATTGTCAATGATTCCGGTGCCCAGCGCTTGACCGTGATACGAGTTTTTCACTCTGTCCCAGCTCATCATGCACAGCGGATAAAGCGTAAGCCCGGTGTCCGTTTCAAACGAAACGCGGGAATTGCGGGTGCTCTTGGTGTAAAATACCTTGCCGTCCTTTTTGTAGAACTTGATTATGTAACCGCATTTTGTCCCTGCCAGCTCCTTTTTGCCGTAATCGCCGAAGGTTTCGCCAACCTCGCTGTCGTCCGTTATCTTGGAATACTCGCTTTCGGGTATGCCGCATTGCCGTGCTTCTTCCCTGAGCCGTTCCACCAGGTCTCTGCCCGAAATTATTATGTAGGGCTGAGCTTGAATATCCGCGGAATTGACATCTCCGAAAAATACCTGCGTGCTGTCCACAAGCGACGTTACAAAATCTCCGCTGAATGAACGTGTTGTCTTTTTGGCGCCGTCCCAGCTTACGTAAAGGAACATATCGCCGCTCAGCGCCGCGTCCAGCAGTCCGTCCGATATCAGCGACATTATGCCGTCCTTTTCAAATCGGTAATTTAAATACGCCGAAATCGTTCCCACCGCTTCGTCCAGCTCCTGCGGGTCTATACCCGTCAGCCCCTCGCTCAGGCTTTCCGCCTCGAAATTAAGCGATATTTTCTGCGATGCAATCGAAGAAATGAAGTAGTTGATAACACGCTTGAAAATATTAAATACCGGTGTCGGCAGTCCGCCCGACGATACTCCGTGCCACTGGTCGCCGCGGTAGAAGCGCTCGTTTTTGTCGATGGTTTCATACAACCCGATTTTTCGGTTGTAATCCTTGCCCGCTTCGTAAAGCTCCCAGTCGCCGATTGGTTTTTGCTTCAAATGCCTTTTCTCCTTTCTTTAGCATTTTTTGGTGTGGTCATAGCCTATAATGCTTTGCCAGCTGTCCGCGCTTTCCTTTTCCTCTTTCCTTTTCGAAAGCAATTCGCCGCTCTTTTTCAGCGATACTCCGTCACCTATACCGAGTCGGTATATCAAGGCTCCGCATATCGTGAAAATCAAGGCCAGCGCGGCGG
The DNA here is from genome assembly GCA_964459175.1 of uncultured Oscillospiraceae bacterium. Classification (GTDB taxonomy): domain Bacteria; phylum Bacillota; class Clostridia; order Oscillospirales; family SIG627; genus SIG627. The sequence goes on along the minus strand of CAYWMF010000065.1, from coordinate 3,279 downwards.
TTAAATAAAGGCTCATTTTTTCACCTCCCCTCGCTTTTGCAAGGACTGACTGCGCGCCGTCCTCCCTCGCATGTACACATTGTAGCACAGCTCCTACCTGACATACAATGACATTTCGAAACAAAATACGTTTTTTCGTAATTAATTAAAAAAATAAAATCCCGCCTCAAGCATACTTGACATGCGGGAAAATATAGGCTATAATATAGTAAATAAAAATTTTGCGAGGTTTTATGAAACAACTGCTTTGCGCGGCGTCGTCCGCGTTTGTTAAGCTTGACGATGAAAAGCTGGCGCTTTTCGACAGGCTGACCGATATAATGCTGGAAACCAATAAAACAATGAATATCACCGCCATCACCGACCCGTGCGAAATCGCGCTGAAGCATTACGCCGATTCGCTTTCGCTGTTGTCCACCGGTCTTTTCACCGACGGCAAAAAGGTGTGCGATATAGGCTGTGGCGGCGGCTTTCCGGGACTGCCGCTGAAAATCGTCCTGCCAAAGGTGTATATACATATGATTGACAGCACCGAGAAAAAAATCAATTACCTTAAAGCCGCATCGGCTGATTTGGGGCTTGAAAGCATTGATTTCACCGCCGCCCGTGCCGAGGAGCTGGCAAAAGGCCCTCAGCGCGAAAGCTACGATATAGCCACCGCACGTGCCGTTGCCCGCTTGAATGTGCTGTGTGAGCTTTGCCTGCCGTTTGTCAAGCCCGGCGGATATTTTCTTGCCATGAAAGGCGCCAAGGCCGCGCAGGAGGTCGAGGAGGCAGAAAAGGCTGTCGCCGCTCTCGGCGCAAAAATCAAGGAGCTTCGCCGCATAAGCTTTGACTTGCCCGATTTTGCCGATATTCCGGCCGTGGCGGAATTTTGCTCGTCCGAGCGCTATATTGTGATTATCGAAAAGCTCAAAAAAACTCCCGCTCAGTATCCGCGCAAATACGCGGCGATAACAAAAAAGCCGCTGTAAAAATGCGAAATATAACACCTCGTCCACCGCTTCACGGTCTCACGTGCATACTCAATTGCAAATTGTAGTTTACCGCTGTCGCAACGCCATAAAAACACCCGCGAAAATCAAAAATTTTCGCTGATCAGACTGTCGAGAAAGTCGTGAGAGCGCACATGAACAAAGAATACTAAAATACTAAGAAGCAATACATTGACTGCAAACGGCGCGCAATACATCGAATATTGCGCGCCGTTGTGTGCTTTTTGCCGATGAAAGCCCTATCGTACCATCGTACGCCGACAGGCTTACATCGGCAAAATCTCCCTGGCTTTTCGAAAGTCTGCCAGTGTGTCGACATTTTATCGACACACTGAACCGCGAAAATCAAAAATTTTCGCAGGTATTTTGTATGTATGTTAAATTTTGTTAAGCTCTTTGACTAAGCGTTCCGCCTCGGCTAAATCCTCCGGCGTGTTTACACCCAGAATTTCGTAGCTGTTGCGCGAGGCGTAGGATTCGACGTTCAAGCCCTCGTCAAGCATAATCATCGGCACGTCGGTCAGATACTTTTCGCCCTGCTTGTTGTTGTAGCCGACCTTTTCGAGCGCCTTAAACATTGCCTTTGCGTCAAATACATAGGTTGCCGCATTGTATTCGCAAATTTCCTTTTGCTCCGGCGTGCAGTCCTTGTCCTCGACAATTCCGGTCAGCTTTCCGTTTTCGTCATGCACCATTCTGCCCAGCGCCAAGCCCTTTTCGCCGATGCAGGAAAGCACCGTGCAGGCGTTGTTGTTTTTTCTGTGCTGTTCAATCATGGCAAGAATTGTGTCTTGACGGATAAGCGGAGTATCGCCGCAAATTACAATAAGCTCCCCGTCATAGTCCTTCAGCGCGGGATATGCACATTCTACCGCGTGTCCCGTGCCCAGCATTTTGTCCTGCACCGAAAAATTGTAGCCCTTGTCGGCGAATGCATCGATTATTTTTTCCTTTTCAAAGCCTACTACGATGTGTATATCTTTATTGTCAATGAAGCCTATCGTCTCGGTAACATAGCCGAGAAGCGGTTTTCCGCATACCAGTCGCATTCCCTTGGGAATGTGACACTCCTCCGAAAGAAGTCTTTTGCCCTTTCCGGCAGCTAAAATGATCGCTTTCATAAATTTGACCTAACCTTTCTGCAATAGCATTTTTTCTGTATTTGCATATTATATTAAAGAGCTTGTGCTCTGAATATATTAATGGAGTTGATTTTATGCCGATACGGAACCAACAGCCCGTTTTTGCCGGCGCCTGCACGGCGTTCGGCTTCAAAAGCCTTTTCGCCGAAATTTTCCGCCCCGAGGACTTCGAAAGAGTTTATATACTCAAGGGCTCGCGCGGCAGCGGAAAATCGCACATAATAAAAAAGCTTGCCGCCGAATGCGAAAAGCAGGGCAGGGAATACGAGATTTTTGCCTGCTCGTTCGACCCGAGCTCCTTTGACGGCATAATAATTTCACACCCACATGTCTGCGTTATCGACGGAACACCTCCGCATACCGTCGATCCGCTGTATCACGGCGCGGTGGAGGTGGTAGTCGATACCGCCCACGGCCTCGACCAAGATGCTCTTGGAGCACGGCGCGACAAAATAATCAAGCTTTGCAACCAAAGTAATACATTTTTTGGTAAAAGTTACTCATATTTGCGTGCCGCACTGGAAATTCAAAACAATCTTATAGATATTATATCAGAAAATTTTCAATTTGGCAAGTCTTTTTCAGCAATTAAACGATTTTCGGACAAAAATTTTAATTTCGGCGGCGGATATTGCCGTATTCCGCGCTTTACCAAGGTGTATACCAAGGACGGAATTTACGAAAGCAGCGCTTTTTTCGAGCGCGCCGAACGTAAATGCCTGATCTTGGATAAATACGATTGCGCACACCTTTTGCTGAACGAGCTGGCTCAGGCGGCGGCACGCTACGAACAGCCGACAATGCTTTCGGTTTCGCCGCTCGACTGCGAAAAAATCAACGGAATTTATTTGCCGCGGCTGAATATGGCGTTCCAAACGGCGCGCGAATGCTCCGCACGTGAGGACTTTTACCATGTTTTCAATATGGCGCGCTTTGTGGATAAAAATACAATCGCAAAGTCGAAATATAAAATCCGCTTTCTCAAAAAATGCCTGAGCGGCCTCAACGACAGCGCCGTCGGCTCCTTGAACGAAGCCTACCGCGCGCACAGCGAGCTCGAAAATCTCTATTCCGGAAGCATGGATTTTTCGTATAACGATAAAATTTACTCTGATTTGCACAAAAAAATATTTAAATAAAAC
>CAYWMF010000064.1:0-7469 GCA_964459175.1 uncultured Oscillospiraceae bacterium | reverse complement strand
TACCGAATCTGAGACCGTCCGGTATATTTTCGCTAACCTTGTTACGAATCTGCGCACCGAGGTTTTCAAGGGTTATCGTGTCAAGCTTAGGTGTGGATACCGTAACGATAGCAGTCTTGCTAATTTCGCCGTAGGAAACAACAACCTCAACATCACATGTGTCATTGTTATAATTGAAATTAACAGCATTTGCGGCAACAGAAATTTCAGAATCCGATTCTTCAATTATATTCTTTACGTAATCTTCTATAGCAATTGCGCCGACTGCCTGATGCAATTTAAATTCACATTCGGAAGCCGCTTCAATTGCCGTGTCGATTTTCTGAACAGCATCATCATAGGTCGTATCGTTGAGCATTGTCTCTTTGTCCTTATAGAACGCAATGTAGGCAATGTCGAGATAGCCACCCTCTTGAAGTCCGCCTTTAACTTGGAATTTAAAGCCGCTGAACCTATATTTGTCAGCCTCTACCGGGAAAGAATAATCGAAATTGTCTCGATTATTAGTGGTATCCACTACTACCCATTTATAACCGTTATTGCTTAATTGCGTTTTGTTCGATGAGCCCCACTCACTAATATCGGCAGTACTATAGGACAAGGTTGCATTATGCCAATCGGTGAACTTATTTGCTTTATCCGCAATAGCGTTGTTTAAATATACAACAAATCTGTAATTTGCATCGCTTACATAAAGCTGAAGCGTATGTTGATAATTGGTTCTGAACTTCATTTTTGCATAAGGATATTCATACAAATCAACGTTGTTGCCGTAAACATCCTTAAGCAAGTTGGTAACGTTAACATCTGTGTCTGTTGTAGTAGAATTGATTCTGTATATACCGCCGTCTTCCAATGTAGCGCTGGTGTCTTTGGCGGCTGAATGGTTGTAAAGCTCTTCGCCGGTAACAAGTACAAATGAAGCTTCTCTGCCGTAAGCTTTCATTTCTTCTTCGGTCTTGAAGAAGCCGATATACTCGATTTCGGCAAACATGTCGCCGCTCGGAGTGTTGTTAAGCTCCTTAAACTGGAAGAAAGGCTGGCTTACATACGGCTTATTCGTTTTTTCGGCGGCAGCTACAAAGCAATCATTGGAAAAGCTCTTGTCATTAAAGCTGAATTCGATTTCATGCCATTCGCCGTTGGACAACGCCGTGTTGTTATTTCCGTTCGAGTAGCGATACAAATCCGCGCGATTATAATAAGTGCCATTCTCGATTTTTTCATTAGTTACATAGAACTGAATCCAGCCGGTATGATTTGTACGAATTTTGATTTTTACATAAGGGTATTCGGACAATTCAAATTTGCTGTCACCGAGGTTGAGGCTCGGCGATGCCGAAACCGAAGCGTAAGCACTTTCGGCGGGCATTTCAATCATCGTAGAGGTACCGTCGGCGGCATTAACAACGGGTGCGCCGTCAGCGTTGAATCGAATAATTTTCGCATCGAATTCTTGTTCGTTTACCTTAACTTCAAAACCGACAGCCTTGGTTGCGGTGTAGGTTTTGTCGGTGTCGTAGGTCGCTGTCGCGGTAAGAGTTACAATTACCTTGCACGCGGTATCGCCCTCCGCATAATCTGCGGCGTAGGTTACGGTAACATTAGCATCATCGCCCAACAGCTCGCTAACCTTATCGGTTACAGCAGTGGTTGCCGCGGCTTTTACAGCTTCGGCGCCTGCGTAATCAACGGTAAGAGAGCTTCTGGCGTTTACAATTTTAGCATATGCGTCCTTAGCGGTCTTGGTTGCTTGGTCAACCGCGCCGCTCATGAACGCGGCTCTGTCCTCTGCATTCTTGAAGTAACCGATGCTTGCAATTTCGATATATTCGTTTTTGTTGGTCTTTATAAAGCCCTTAAACTGGAAAAACGGTTTTGAAACTCGAGAGGTATCGGTCGCGTTTGTGTAGCCGTCTATATTGCTCGAATCAAAGAGATAATCTTGGAATGAATCTGCCGCGTAAACATGTTCAACGCCCATTATATTGTTGCCTACGGTATAATACTGAAACTTATCGAGCTCCACGGTAGATTTTGCCTTAATTCCGATATAAGGATAACGCTTAAGTTCGAAAATACTGTTGCTACCCAAATTAAATATCGGCTGACCTAATATAAAGTAATTGTAATTACTTTCAATCTTATTTGTATCAAGCGTAAATTTCAATGTTCCGTCAGCAGTAGTTTCGTAAACAGTGTTTTCATTTCCGGAAGTGATATAAAATGCCGCGCGATCTTCGTTGCCGTCAAAACGAATAACAACGGAATTTCTGCCATATGCCTCGGCATCTTCCTTGGTCTTGAAGAAGCCTATATATTCGATATCAAGCACAAGATCCTTAGCGGTTTCATAATTTCTGAGATAACGTGCCGGCTCTATTCGTATGCTCCACAGCTTAGCGCCTTCGCTCGGCTTGGGAGAAGCTATACTAACCGAATTTACCACATCGGACTGGTCGTCGGCGATATGGTATAAATAGGTGCGCCATGCGTCGGTGTAGTCGCATCCCGAAGCTTGGTTAGAATGATTGTAGGTGTGCTGATATTTGCTACCACGCTTGTCGGTTACGCCCAAGAAAATCTGTGTGACAACGGCTGAATCAACGGTAGAGCGCGCAAATGCTTCGTTGGTTTTATACTTGAGGACATAGTAAGGATAGGTCTGCAAGTCGATATAGTCGCCGCCGGCGAGATACATATAGAAGTAGTTATCTTTTTCATAAGTACCATCTTGGCTGAACTTATCGCCACCGGTAACACGGAGAACGCCGTCGGTTTCTTCAACTTTAAGGCCCGCGTTGTCTATATGATACTTATAGGAATCAATTCCTACATTGCCGGTGCCGTCCCAGCGAATGATTTTGTAGTCATCCGTTTCAGCCGCGAACGCGCCGAGCATCGTTATCATGCACAGCAGGACGGCAAAAACAGAAATGCGAAAAATGTTTTTTGCTTTCATTTCGAGGTCTCCTTTTCATTATAATTATTTATACTTATACCGTTTTATAACGGTATATGAAAATTATACCTCTAAAATGAAAATTTGTCAATATGCAAATTGAAATTCTACGTTTATGACAAATAAATTTATTTCAATATACGCTTCAGTTGTGCAATATGTCAACGATTTATGTGGAATTCTGATTTAAATAACGCAGGCACGCTTTTTCGTGCCTGCGTTATTCTGCCAAATCCTATTTATCGGCATTCATATAATTGTATATGAGCACAACACTTTCGGCCTTGGTAATGCTTTCGTCGCCGTTGAAAAAGCCGTCGGAGCCGTTGATAATACCCAGTGCCTTGGCAATGGCGACATAGCCGATGTAAGCCGGGTCGATAGAGTCGTTATCGAGGAAATCGGTCTTAAAAATATCGCCGATATTCGCTATTTTTTCGTAGCCCATAGCGCGCATGATGAATTTTGCGGCGTCCTTGCGCATAAGCGGCGCATCGGGCTCGATATCCTCATCGGTCAAGCTGTTGTTGTTCATGTAGCTTATCAGCTCACCGACGCGGCTGTCAAGCTCGGCATAGGTGTCGATTTCGGTATAGAAATTCGACGCCGACATGAGCATAAGAGCGAATTCCTTTTGAGTTACGGCCTCGTCGGGGTTAAAGCTTTCGGCGGGAAGCAAAACATCAATATCCGAAAGCAGTTCGATTTTATCCTGCGCCCAGTGGTTTTCGATATCATTGTAGCCGCCGAACGGCTCGTCGGTGGGTTTGTTGAAATACTTAGCGGAATATTCCAGCGGCTTTCCGTCAACCGCCGACACGGCATAGAACGGTATATTAAAGGTATAAACAAGTCGGGTTTCGTTTCTGGTACGGATATCTGAATATTCTCCGTAATAAAGGTCTTTTTCGGCATTATCTGAATCGGCAGCCTCGTCGTACAAATAGACGGTGTAGCGAATATATTCAAGCTGTTTGTCGGAATTTTCGATATAGGCATCACGCGCGGCGTCAAAATCAACCGACTGCTTTTCGGCGTCGAAGGTCAGCTCATCGGTCCATTCAACCGAATAGCGCGTAATTTTTCCGTCAACGCAGTCAACCGTGACAGAAGCACCGTTGCCGTTAACCTCGAAGCCGTTTTGAATTCTGTTATAAGCAACCGATGCTGTGGTGTAGTACCAGCCGTCGTTTTCGCTGTCGGTTTTGCCGTACTCGGACGAAATATAGTCAATGGAGTATTCGGGCGTGCTATCGGAGAATTCGAGTGACTTATATCTTTCGGGATTAACGGTTTTCAGAAATTCATCTGCCAGAGCCTGCGCCGAATCGGAATCCAGCTTAAGGGTCGGCTTTACAAAATTGCCGTTTTCGTCAAAATAGCTGTATTTTTTGTAGGTGCTGAAGCTCAACAGCTCGCCGGTTTCGGCGTTGACCGAAGCACGCGCGGTGATTGTTTCAAAGCTGCCCTCGGTGACCTTGCCGGTGTAGCGCAAATTCCAAATAACCGGGCGGTTTTCGTTGTCGGAATACGGCATGTATTTTGTGCCCTTGGAATAGGAAGAAAGCGTAAAGCTATCATCCAGCGCAAGCTGCTTGTAGGTGCGAACCGCCTTATCGGCTTCGTCGATAGTTATGTAGCCCTCAAGCTCAGCCATGCGTTCGAGCTCGCTCTCGTTGAATTTAACCGAGCTTCCCGCAGAAAGGTTATCGGAAGCGGCTTCACCAAAAACGGCATTTTCGGTAATTTCCATATCTTTGTCGTTCGTCGTCCAGCCGTACGATTTTTCAAGGTATTCGCCGCTTTTGGCGAGAATATCGGTCTGCGTACCGCTGTTCATATAAACAAGCTTGGCGGTAGCCTGCATGAATTTGCCGTCGTTGTCGTAATCGGCGAAGATGCAGTACTTCAAATCAAGCTTGAAATCCTCTTTCCACTTTGCGACGGCGTCGTCAAGCGTTATAATATCGTCGGTGGTGTCGAATTCGGCATCATGCTCCCAGTCTATCCTGAACTGCTTCACGCGGCCGGTGGTGTAATCGACAATGACATTGACAGTATTTCTGTCGTACGGCAAGCCGTTGACAACGCGACGGAAGTAAAATCTGTAGGTGTTCGAGCTGACATCGTCGTTATACAGCTCCAGCTCGTCCATTATTTCGGGGTAAAGCTTTTCAACAAAATTATAAGCCGTTTCCATTGCCTCTTTCCTGTAGACCGTCGGCGCTTTGGTTTTGTTGTTGCGGATAAATTCGTTATAGCGGGTTATATTGCCGTATTGGTCGGCTTCGACGCTGATGGATTTGCCGTAGTCCTCGACAGCCCAGTTAAGGCTCCAGGTTTCCTCGTCATAGCGAGTATATATATCATACTCGAATTCGGTGTACTCCTCGGGAATGTCGATAACGCTTTTGACGGCGTACAGAATTTGCTTGAGTCGGTTTTCCTCGCTCACCGTGTCGGAAGCCGCCGCATCGGTCGAACGTGTGATGGTGCCGTATCTTTCGGCCGAAACAGCCAACGGTGCGGAGGCGAGCATTAATGCTGCAAGAGAGCCTGCCAAAAATCTTTTCATAAAATATCGTTCCTTTCTTGAAGTGATACTTTTTAGACTTTCAAAACTTCAAAAAGTTCCATTAAAGGCAAAAAAATCGGGCAAACTTTTAGTTTGCCCGAAAAAGACCGTCGAGAAAGCCGCGATAGCGCGCATAAATAAAAATGTTTATTTTACTATTTCAACCTCTGCGGGTGCCTTTACGTTAATGCCGTCCTTATCGGCGTAAACCTCGACAACGCCGTAGGGCGTCGGGAATGTGCCGCGAACATACTTCAAGCCGCACAAATTCGGCTTAACCGACAGCTTTTTACAGCCGGCTTCAAGTACATTGATGCCCAGGACATGCCGCATAAGGAACGGAACCGGACCGGAGGACCAGCCGTGGCAAAGGCTGTGGCGGAACTGCTTATAGCAATATGCGCCGAAATCTCCGTGAATATCATCCTTACCCTCGGGAACAATTTCGTCGATGGGCGCGGCGTTTGTCGTCCAATCGAGGTTGAAATCCTCCCAGAAAGTCGTGGCGCCCAAATCCAGCATTTTGCCGTAATAATCTTTCATGTGAGCGATAGCCTCGTCGGTATTGCCGGCCAGTGCTTTAGCCGCCAAGGTATAATAAGCAAAGAAAGTGGAATAGCCGTGAGCGCCGTTGGGAGAAATAATCTCTTTATCCAGCTTTTCGGCGCTTTCAATGCCGCTGAGCGCCAGAAGCGACGCCGCCTGCTTGGATCCGCAGCAATCCGGAATATGCTTTTTGAGCAGTGCGGCCTTTGCGTGGCAATCGGCGCTCAGTTTTTCATCGCCCAGTATTGCGGCAAGCCGGGCACCTCTTTCCAGCGAAAGGCTCAACAGCGCCTGCAAACCGGCATGCTTTGCGCCGTCGTTGGCATGGTTTGGCCAATCCAGGAAATAATCCGGAAATTTCTCGTGGCCGTCTTGGTCAACCAGCGTTTGAACCGTTTCAAGCAAATCGAACATATAGTCCTTTTGCTGTTTGAGATAATCAAGGTCGCCGCTGTACATATAGTAGTCATAGTGGCACATAATCCACCAAAGCGAATAGGACGAAATACTGTTCATCCACTTGCCCTTGGGGGTGTGGTTGCGTACATGGTCAAGGCTTTCGGGAATAATATTCTGCGCGCCGAAAACATTGCATATTGTCAAAACCTCGGTGTGCATATCGCCTATCCAGACAAGACGGTCACGCTTTATGCCGTCCCACAGATGCTCCTGCATATTGACGTGCACGGTATAGGCGGCGGTGTTGAATATTTCGTTAATACGCTTATCGTCGCATTCGAAGCTACCGATATAGTCCAAATCGCGGTAGATAAATACCGCCTCAGCCGCCCAAAGCTCCAGCTCGCTTTCGTCGCCGAGCAATTCTATATAGGCAAAGCGGAAACCGCTTTCGCCGCTGTCGTGGTAGCCCCACTTCGGGCAATCCAGCTCGAAATCGCGGATAGCATGGTCGTTGGTGGTATTTTTTACTCCCAGCGGTGTGAGCGCCTCCATGACCGATTCACCGAAGCGAATGCGAACCTTGCCGTGCTTTTGCGAGGTGAGCAAGCGCAGACTGCCGTGAATCTCTCTGCCGTAATCCAGCAAAATCGCCGCATGGGGTGCGTCCTTGGTATTCTTCATAACGCAAAGCGCGCTGTCTGAATAAAGCGGAATTTGGCCGTCGCGCTGCTGCATCAAAACCTCGGTATGCTCAACACTGCCAGCAGTGTACATAATTCGCGTGGGGTTAAGATAAAGGCGTTTTCTGGGGTCGGTGCGCAATGCGGAAAGCTGTTCGTATTTTTGTTCTAACTTCATTATTTCCTCCGAATTCAATATATATTATATAAATGGTAGGTTTTTATTAAACGGTTGTCAGATAACGTGCGGTTTGAGCCAGGGCAAGCTCATAATTCTGCTTGATTTCGTTGTTGATTTCAAAAT
>CAYWMF010000063.1:0-7482 GCA_964459175.1 uncultured Oscillospiraceae bacterium | reverse complement strand
GTATGGTAACCAAAGAGGTAATGATAAACCGCCTCGGTATTTCCAACCGTGAGTCACTTATAAGCCTTATCGCGTTCATCGCCGCCTCAAACAGCGCCGGCGCGTTGAAAATTATTGCTCAAATGTATGAAGCGCAAAATGATTTCGGTAACGCGCTCAACGAAATTTTGAAAATATACCGTGATTTACTGATTATAAAGGCTGTTCCGTCCTGTGAGGCTTATCTTGAATGCTATGACGACGAGCTTGTACGGCTGAAGGAGATTTGCAAAAAAATTGATTATGCCGATTTGTGCCGCCAGTCGGACGCAATACAAAAGCTGATGGAAAATGCGGATAAATACGGCAATTCCATACGTGCGGCCTTTGAGGTTACAATAATGAAGCTTTGCAGTAGGCCGAATTATGCACGACAGGCCGAATATACCGAGCCTGCCGTCCCACAGCAAAAAAAGCCTGAGCCAGAGCCGATACAAGAAATCAGCGAAGCAAAAGCTGAAGCGCCCGTCGAAGCTGCCGCACCTCAGTCATCAAGCGCTGGTGAGTACGCCGACTATAACATTTTGCGCGAAGAAATAGCCAAGCGTTTGCCCGAAACGGCGCCGTTTTTCGAAAAAGCGACCATTGAAGCAAGCGGCGGTAAGCTTTTCGTCAAATGCAGTAACATGCTTGTAAAAATGATTTTGTCAAACAATGTAAATCTTCCGAAAATCAAAACGATTGTGGGTGAAATTTCACCGCAAATAACCGATGTTGTCGTTACCGACAAAGAGGTCGTTACAAAACAGGAAGACGAAGATTTTTAATAACACCGAAAGGAATATAACAAATGAAAGTAAGATTACCCGAAGGAATGGGCAAAGGACCGTCCAACATGAACGCAATGATGCGCCAGGCACAGAAAATGCAGGAGGATATGGCGGCGCTCCAGGACGATTTGGATTCCCGCGAATATGATGTTTCGGCCGGCGGCGGCATGGTCAATATTAAAATTAACGGAAAAAAGGAAATACTTTCCATTGAAATTAAGCCGGAAATCGTCGATCCCGACGATATAGAAATGCTTCAGGATATTTTGACAGCCGGTATTAACGAGGCAATCAAAAAGGTTGAATCCACAAATACCGAAGAAATGTCCAAAATCACCGGCAGTCTTAACATTCCGGGCCTTATCTGATGTCGGGATTTATCCAACCGCTTGAGCGGCTTATAGAGGCCTTTCGCAGGCTTCCCGGAATCGGATATAAAACCGCGGTTCGGCTGGCTTTTCATGTTGTGGATATGCCGCGGGCAGACGCAGAGGCTTTTGCGGCGGCGATAATTGCCGCCAAGCAGGAAATAAAGCTTTGCAGTGTGTGCCAGAATATAAGTGAAACCGATGTGTGTGATATTTGCTCCGGCACTGCGCGCGACCGAAGCACAATATGCGTTACGGAAAATTCCAAGGACGTGGCGGCAATTGAAAAAATACGCGATTACAACGGCTTATATCACGTGCTCGGCGGTCTTATTTCACCGATAAACGGCGTCACGCCGGACAAATTGAAAATCAAAGAATTGCTGGCAAGGCTTGTCGGCGACGAAGTTAAAGAAGTAATTATAGCCACAAACCCCAATATTGAGGGCGAGGCAACCGCAATGTACATTTCAAAGCTAATAAAGCCGCTCGGCATAAAGGTTACGCGCCTTGCGTACGGAATTCCCGCCGGTGGCGAGCTTGAATTTACAGATGAAATAACACTTTCAAGAGCCATTGAGGGACGACGAGAGCTTTAGAAAAGAGGGAACCGTTGATTAACCAAACAAGAATCGGTGCAAATTATACACCCGAAAGCAGCAGTAGAAGAAGATTTGCATTAAATAAATTTCTGTTTTTGGTCGCTGTGCTTTTGCTGTATTTTCACAACGCGCCGCTGACGGACTATATTGCCGTTATGGTACTGAGTGTGCCGATTGCAAAAAAGTGTGCGGTGAATATTCTCGAATTATATTTTTGCGGTGAATATGCGCTGATCTTGTCTGCCGAATTACTGCTTATTTTGCTCGGCAGGTTTCACTCCGCCGCCTTTATGCTTATTGTCTGCCATATTGTCGATTTTTTTCTTTATTGTTTTTATAATTACGAGCTCAAAAGTATGCTGGAAAATGCGGTGTTGTTCGAAAATCCGATCGAATATCGTTTCAATTCGGATGGAGATTATATCCTTTCGAGCAGTGAGTACATTCCGACAGAGGGCATTGTCATTGCCGGAGAGGCGCTGGTGGATTATGGGCGGCTCGGCGGCGGTGATGAGGTTATTTCGGTTCAACCCGACGATAAGCTGCCGCCGGCATGCCGCATAATTGACGGAAATATAATTTTCAGACCCTTGAAAAATGAGGATAACTCGGTGTATGAGCAGATGAAACGCACATACGCCGAATTAATCGTCAAAGAAGACGAATGCTTTTTCGTGGTGCCTTTTGATATTTTGAAAGTCGCCTTGACGGTTATTATACTCGCATTTTCAGCCGTTGTGCTTTACATGGGCGGTTTTACGTATTTTGACTTGGCGCGGTATGTGGCGCCGATTACGCTTTTTGGTTGTACCGGCATAGTTTTTATATTCAACAATGCGATCGATTATGATTTTGCGGCGCGACTTCAGGAAAACGGAATTTATATGCTCAAGCGTCGAATTTCACGTGAGCCTGCAATACTTGAAAAGGATGCGGCTTTCGAAAACGTTGATTTTGCGGAATATGACCTTTATTCAGCTTCCTTTTTGAAGGACGATGCCGCTGAAATATACAGATATTATAACAGGTGCAGAACAGTAAAACGGTGGCTGATATATATACTGGCGGCGCTGAATGTTGCTTCGGTTGTTGCGTCACTCATATTTTCCGTTACTTTTCCGATGTATTTGTCTTTATTTATAATTGTTCTGGCTATAGCGTTTATAACCGCTGTATGATGCCGTAAGTTAATTTTTTTGAAAGAGAGCCGTATCATGGGTAAACTCACAAGACGCGAATCGCGCGAAATTGCTTTTAAAATAGTATTTGAAAAGAGCTTCAAGAATGACGAAGATCCCTGCGACGTTTATATCGAGTATCTCGATAATAACGAAATATCGGGCAGTGATTACATAAGAACAGTGTTCCTTGGCGTGTTCGAAAAGCTTGACGAAATAGACGAATTGATTGCCGCGGCTTCAATACGCCGCAAAAACGAACGTATTTCCAAGGTGACTATGGCAATACTTAGGCTTGCAATATACGAGATGAAATATTATGACGATGTTCCGATCAATATTGCCATAAACGAAGCTGTTGAGCTTGCAAAGAAATATGAGGATGACGATGTTCCGGGATATGTAAACGGCGTTCTCGGCAATGTCGCAAAGAGCATATCGGAGCAGAAATGAAAGCTTATATAGGCATTGATACCAGCAATTACACAACCTCTGCGGCAGCAATTTTCGAGGATAGCAGCGTCGCGAGTGTCAAAATTCCGCTTACCGTTAAGGCCGGCGAAAAGGGTGTGCGCCAAAGTGACGCGCTTTTTATGCATACCGTTAATCTGCCGTCGGCCATGAAAATGCTGCGCGAAAAGTTGAATAACGCCGAAATTGCGGCTGTAGGTGTGTCTTCGCGTCCGCGAAATGTGCAAGGCTCGTATATGCCTTGCTTTTTGGCAGGTGTGAGCGCCGCACATGCCGCCGCTGAAATGCTTGATGTTCCGCTGTACGAGTTCTCCCACCAGGAGGGGCACGTTATGGCGGCTTTTTGCGAAAGCGGCCATGTAATTGATGATTATTCGGAATTTGTCGCGTTTCATGTCTCGGGTGGTACGAACGATATGCTGCATGTCAAGTGGGATGGGCACAATATCGAAATATCTCAGCTTGCCGCGTCCAAGGATATAACCGCCGGACAGCTGATTGACCGTTGCGGCGTGATGCTGGGGCTGAATTTTCCCTGCGGCAAGGAGCTTGAAAAGCTGGCGCAAAACGCTGATAAAAGAATTAAGCCCAGAATATGCGTCAATAATAGCGAATGTAATATTTCCGGCGCGGAAAATATTTGCCACGACTTGCTCGAAAAAGGCGAAACAAAGGAAAATATCGCGCTGTACGCGCTGAATTTCGTTCATGCAACGCTTGACGCAATGCTGGAGCAGAGCGGTCTTGCCGATAAAATGCCGGTTTTGTTCGTAGGCGGTGTAATGTCGAATTTGATTATACGTGAAAAGCTGTCAAAAAAGTATAATTGCTTTTTCGCAAAGCCAGAGTTTTCATGTGATAACGCCTGCGGTATCGCGGAGCTCACACGGAGGAGATACAATGCCTGAGGCTTTTACGGTAAGCGAGCTTAACGAGTTTTTGAAAATCGCGTTCGATCAAAGTCAGATTTTACGCGATATTTATATAAAAGGCGAAATTTCAAATTTCACGAATCATTATAAAACCGGCCATTACTATTTCACAATAAAGGACAACGACAGTGCGCTGAAGGCCATAATGTTTCGCATGTACACCGGAAATCTGAATTTTATACCCGAAAACGGTATGAAAATCATCGCCCACGGCAAAATCGATGTCTTTGTGCGCGACGGAACCTACAGCCTTAAGGTGGACGACATTATCCCGGACGGCGTCGGTTCGATGTATATTTCGTTCGAAAAGCTCAAAAATAAGCTGGAGGCCGAAGGGCTGTTTGACGCCGAGCGCAAAAAAGCGCTTCCGCCGTATCCCGAAAAAATCGGAATACTCACATCTCCGACCGGCGCTGTTATACAGGATATACGAAACGTCGCTTCAAGGCGGTATCCGTTGTGTGAATTGGTGCTTTATCCCTGCGCGGTGCAGGGTGAAAATGCCGTCGAGCAGATTATCGGTGGGCTACATCGCTTTGAAAATTCCGATGTAGAGCTTGTGATAATTGCGCGGGGCGGCGGCTCACTCGAGGACTTGATGCCGTTCAACAGCGAAAAGCTGGCGCGTGAAATATGTGCCTGTCAAAAGCCGATAATTTCGGCAGTCGGGCATGAGACGGATTACACTATCTGCGATTTTGTCAGCGACCTGCGCGCACCGACGCCGTCGGCGGCGGCAGAGCTGGCGTTGCCGTCGTCGGATGAGATACTCACCCGGCTTAATCACTTTAAGCACGCTCTTGAAAGCGGCGTCGAAAGTATTTTGCACAAAAAAGCCGAAAAGCTTGACGCATTGGCACATAACCATGTTTTTGCAAAGCCGTTTGCCACGATTGACGAAACGGAGCGCAAGCTTGCGGCACTGCGCGAAAAGCTCGACCGATGCGTAAATGAAGCCGTCGGTGCGAGCGAAAGCACTTTGCAGAATATTGATTTGGACGGAAAAATGGAGCGCATTATTGAAAATAAATTTCACCTGCTCTCGTCGCTTACTGCCAAGGCTGAAGCGTTGAGCCCGCTTGCGGTGCTGTCGCGCGGGTATTCGGTGATATTTCACGATGGCAAGGTTATAAAGAGCGCCGACGAATTGCAAATAAACGACACGATAAATATAAAAATGAAAAACGGAAGCATTGATGCGGAGGTAAAAAAGGTTGAGCAAGCTTAGCTTTGAAAAATCAATCGAAAAGCTTGAAGCGATAGTTAAAAGCTTGGAGGATTCCACTATTTCGCTGGATGAATCGCTTAAGCTTTACGAAAACGGAATCGCCATTATAAATTCCTGCAACCAAACTCTTGAGGATGCAAAACGGCGCATTAAACAGCTGTCGGAAAACGGCGGCACCGAGCAAGAGCAAGACTGAATTTATAAGATTTGTGCGTTAAGGAGTAAAAAATGGAAAACTGGTATGTAAAAGAGCATTTCGGCATGTTTATTCATTGGGGAATATATGCGCTTTTGGGCAAGGGAGAATGGGCACGTTTTTACGATGACAACTATGTTGACCCCATGAACTTCAATCCGCAGAGCTTTGATCCCGACGAGTGGGCACAGATGGCTTGGGACGCCGGTATGCGATATGTTGTCTTTACCACAAAGCATCACGACGGCTTTTGCATGTTTGACAGCAAATATACGGATTATAAGGTTACAAATACGCCGTTTGGCAAGGATATAACACGAATGGTTGTCGAGGCTTTCAGAAAAAAAGGCCTTAAAATCGGACTGTATCACAGTCTTATCGACTGGCATCACCCGCATTACAGACCCGACCGCAATCACCCCGCCGGAAAGAACGGAGAAGAGGATTTTCCGAATGTAAATGACGATATTTACAGAGAATATCTTTACAATTCCGTCGAACAGCTGATGACGGAATACGGCAAAATAGATATATTGTTCTGGGACTATTGCACACAGTGGAAAACTCCGCAGTATTTTGACCCCGACAGACTGCTGGCTATGATAAGAAAGCATCAGCCGCATATACTGATTAACGACAGATTGACCTTTGACAGAAATACCGATTACAAATACACCTGCGATTACAAAACGCCCGAATGCTGTGTGCCCAACACGCCGCCCTCGAAGTACTGGGAAACCTGTGTCAGCGCGACGGCAAGCTGGGGATACCTCAAAAGCGACCATTCCGAAAAGGACATCAATGCTTTTACCGCAGGCTTGATGGCATGTATTTCGCAGGGTGGAAATCTTTTGGTGAACTTTTCGCCCGACGAGAACGGCAAGATAACACCGGAGGGTGTAAAGGTGCTTAAGGGGCTTAAAGAATGGCACGATGCCAACGGCGAGGCTATACACGGTACGCATAAAAGCAGCTTTGATGCGCCGTATATGCATTGCATGGTGCAAAAGGGCAATTACGTATATTTGTATATACCTTTCCAGCCGATGGCGCACATAATTTTGCCGCAGATGCGCGGGCTTTGCAAAAGCGCTACCGTGCTCAGAACCGGTGAAGAATGCAATTGCGGATCGTGGGGACTTGAGCATGCCGCACCGTTCGAATATCGCCTTATGCCGGGTGCGGCACAGCTTCGTGCCGGTGACGTTGTGCGCATAGAGGTTTCCGATGAGCTTGAAAAAATAAGCGAAATCAATGACGGCAGTATGAAATAACGCCGCTGTCGGTTTCGTAAAATAAAGAGTCGTAAAATGAATATAATCGTTCAACTTTTTTCAAACTATATGCTGCAATGCGCACTGCTGGGCTGGTTTTGTGCGCAGGCGCTTAAGTTTATAATTTGTCTTATTGTCAATAAAAAATTTGATTTTACCCTGTTTTTTGCTTCCGGTGGTATGCCCAGCTCTCATTCGGCCTCGGTTTGTGCCTTGGCCGCGGCCATTGCAAAAAGCGAGGGTATATCCTCGACCGCCTTTGCGGTAGCCGCTGTATTTGCATTCATAGTTATGTACGACGCTTCCGGTGTGCGACGCGCATCAGGCGAGCATGCAAGGGTTTTAAATTTGCTGGTTCAAAATATCGCCAATAAGGACGAGGTAGGGCTGGACAAGAACCTTAAGGAGCTTATCGGTCATACAC
>CAYWMF010000062.1:6829-7486 GCA_964459175.1 uncultured Oscillospiraceae bacterium | reverse complement strand
GTATAATTCCACTCGCTTTATTTTCTTTAACATCAGTATGTACCCGCCGCTCGGCACGGCAAACAGCGCGCTGTCACCCCTCGGCTTGAGACTCTTGCACGCATTGTATAAGCCGTCAAAGTCCTCAAAATAAAATGCATAATCATTGCCCGCATATTTGTACTCACGGCGGCTGACTCCCATTCGGCGAAACGCCACATCGCTTTGACCGAATATCTTTGAAACGTACATCTCGCACCCACCGTCCGATAGGGGATAGAGCTTCACGTAAATTCGGTTCTTCGCCGCGTCAAAGCCGGTCTGTGCCCTCGCACGGTCGAATATTTCCCATATTGCCTTGCGTGTCTGCGTCGTGTTGTAATCTATTGTGCGAAGCGTTAAATCCAGTTCGCTTAAGTCCTCCTTGGAAAGAATGATTCTGAGTTCGTTTTCGCTCAATTGTGTCAGTTTCATATCAAGCTCCCATGCATTCGGCAAAAGAAAAATCAATGCGCAATTGATGAAGACGTCACTTTGCCGCGCCCACCGCCTATAGCCTTCCCTTGAGGGGAAGGTGCCACACGGAGTGTGACGGATGTGGCGTAGGCTCCCCTGTGTAAGGGGAGCTGTCAGCTGTCAAGCTGACTGAGGGGTTGTTCACCTATGAGTACGTTCCGC
>CAYWMF010000062.1:0-6729 GCA_964459175.1 uncultured Oscillospiraceae bacterium | reverse complement strand
AATCTCTTTCGGCTCCCCTGTGCACGCGACTTACGTCGCTAAGGTCAACATTTTGCAAATGTTTGGTGCCACGAAGCGACTGTGGCGTAGACTCCCCTGTGCAAGTGGAGCTGTCAGCTGTCAAGCTGACTGAGGGGTGGTTCACCTATGAGTACGTTCCGCAATCTCTTTCGGCTCCCCTGTGCACGCGACTTACGTCGCTAAGGTCAACATTTTGTAAATGTTTGCTGACACGAAGCGACTGTGGCGTAGGCTCCCCTGTGCAAGGGGAGCTGTCAGCCGTCAAGCTGACTGAGGGGTTGCCAATTGCTCATTTCAGAACGCGCCCCGCGCATTCTGACTTTCTCCGCCGAATAAAATTTGTTATGCTATTATTATAATACATAACCCGCGAAAAAGTAACCTCAAAATTTCTGGTTGCCGTTGCATTTTTTGCCTCATATACATATTATATATCAAAAGCCCGTACTTTTCAATACCGTTTTCACATTATCCGCTACATTATTTTATTATGCTTGCATTCACCTCACAAGTCCTTTGGGCAAGTTGCACAAATATTAAAAAAATATTGATTAGAAATGCCGAAATAGCTCTAAAAGTGTTGACTTTTTCGCCGATTTGTGGTATATTACAAGGTAATAGATATAATTGTCACGGATTCATGCAATTTAGGCGACGCCTTGATTGTCTCGTAACGGTAAATAAGATAGAGATTTACCGTTTTATGGCAAAATTCGCGCTTGCTGTGTCATTTTTTTTGAATTATTTTAAAGAAATTATTTAAAAACTATTGACTATTTTGCAACACTGTGGTATATTATATGCAGAGAGGTTGACGGTATCCGTTAATTAGTGTGGACGGTGCCGCCGAACCAAATTAAAATTTATTAAAAAGGAGAAACACACATGAACCGAAAACTCTCATTTTTAGCAGTTCTGACAGTTATCGTGGCTATCTTCGCGGTAACGTCCCTGGTTTTCGCCGCTCCCGCAATCACCCGCGCTGACAGCACGGCTGAATTCGTAGTCGGCAAGACCGCAACCTTGACTGTTACCTCCGGATCTTCTATCCAGTGGTATAAGTCCGAAGCTTCCGACGGCTCGTCCCCCGTTGCCGTTGGCACAAGAAATTCCGATACCCTTACAATCACTGTTGATGAAGGCTCCTTCTTCTACTTTGCCGAAGTAGACGGCGTTGAGTCCGACATCGTTAAGGTTACCGGTTACAACCCTGTCACCACCCCTCTCGTACTCAACTTCAGCGATGACACCTACATTGAAGAAGATAGCAGTGCTGACCTTACCTTTGAATACGATGACGAGGTTAATGCTACCGTTGCAAAGGTTGTTGCAAAAACTGGTGACCCTCACGTAGTTATGAAGAACTTCGGGGTTGACATGAGCATCTATAAGATGATGGCTATTAAGTTTAAACCCTCCAAGATTTCCGATAACCCCTATATGTTCCATGCATATAACGGCACCAAGGGCGCTGTTTCGCTTCCCATATTCGGCGGTTACCCCGGAACCTCTCTTCCCTCCATCGGAAACAAAGCTTGGCAGGTTATGAGCTACAGCATTCCCGAAAAAGAAGGCTTGCATACATACAGCGGCGGTCGTTTCGACTTCTACAACGGCAGCCCTGCTGTAGGCGATTCAATGTACATTCAGTACATTGCCGCTTTCACCGATGCTGAGCAGATGAAGAACTTCCTCAACACCGAGACTGTTGCCAAGACTCCCATCGACGGTAAGTTCTTTGAATTTGACGACGATGCTAACCTTGCTCAGGACTTCCTGCCCGACGCAGGCTACACCAAGGACGCCGGTGTTAATTTCGATTCCTTCACCGATTACACCGCATACCTCAAGTCCATGGACAAGTTTGACCTTGCTAAGTACTCCGTAGTTAAGATTAACTACACCGCTACCGCAGATGCCGTACTTTCTCTTACATATAAGGATCTCAGCGGTAACACCATTACCAAGGATATCGATCTTCCCGCATCCGCTAAGTCCGCTGTTGCCGACTTCACCGACGACGCTGATTGGAAGGGCGAGTTCGTAGAGCTTTCTTTCCAGTCTGACAGCGCAGTTACTATTTCTTCCATCGGCTTTGTTAAGACCAACTACGATGCAAAGCGTTACGACGGCAACGAAAAGACTCCTGTTTCCGCTACAACCGAAATCGAATACGACAGCGCTATTTGGTGGAACTTCGCCGATACCAACATTCTGCACAACATTATCGTTGTTAACGGCGATAAAAAGTTTAACACCAATACCGCAAGCGGCCTCAATACCGTTACTCTTACCGCTGAAGCTGCAGGTAACCTGAGCTTCACCTACAGAAAAGCCGTTATGTCTCCCGAGCACAGATTTGAAGCTTCCGAATATCCTTACGTTATTCTGGGCTACAAGTCCGCATCTCTCGAGGGCAAGAAGGCTTACATCAAGTTCTGGACCGACAGAAACGACGCTCCTACCACTGTAAGCTTCGTTCTTGACGGTGCAACCGCTCCTCTCCTGCTGGCTACCGATGACAACGGCTACAACCAGCTTGGTCTCAACCTTTCTTCCTTGGCATCCATCAAGGCTATCGACGCTACCGCTGCCAACGAATTCCGCGGCGAAGTTGACGCTATCGAATTCGGCTTTGAAGCAAACGCAGGCGACGAAATCGAAATCGCTTACATCTCCTTCTTTAACGACAGCCTCCAGGCTAACAAGTTCGACGGTGATGTTATCGTTCCTCCGCAGTCCATCACCTCCGCTACCTGGAAGTCTCGCAGCGTTGTAAAGGCTGAATATATCACCGTACGTGATATGGACCTTTCCGAAGCAGTTGTTAACTTCGACATTTCCGACTACAGCCGTATTTCCAGAATCACTCTCCAGGATCTTAAGAGAGACTACGGCGCTAAGAAGATCGTTGCAAACGGCAAAGACTATTACTACGAATTCTATCCGAAGAGCGTTCTCACTAACCTCAAGACTTGGTACTATGACCTCGAAGTTGACTTCAACGAAAAGAGAGGCAGCGACGTATATCGCTCCATCATTAAGGATCTCGTTGCAGACGGCGAAATCGGCGAATATGTGGGCGGCGCACACTTCGTTCAGAAGTTTATGAAAGACCGTAGCCTGCCTTTCCGTGGCAAACTCTATTATACAATGGGCGAAGAGTTCGAAGGCAAATACATTGATGTATATACCTACGATCCCGAAGCAAACGCTCTCGTTCTTTCCGAGCATGCTCCCGTAACCAACGGTAAACTTGTTCTCAGCACTCTCGGCGGCGACCTCGCATTCGTTGACAGCGGCTATGCGCCCAGCGAAGAAGAGCTCGCACATGCAGCTGCTATTGAAGCATACGAAAACACACCCTGGGATGCTTACATCTACAATGCAGGCGATATCAAGTATACCGCTAACAACGCAAACGTTTCTACCATTACCGAAAACGGTATCACCTTCACCAGAACCTCCTCCACCAGCGCTGAAAACCGCGTTGAAACAATATTCTATCCCGACGCTTTCGAAGCTTCCGAATATCCTGTAGTTGTTATCAAGTACAAGACCGGAACTCTGACCGGAGCCGTTAATAACTACGTTTCCACCGACTTCTATACCGGTTCTCAGAGCTCCGACAACTTTGCAGGCTACACCTGGTTTAAGGCAGGTGCATGGTACAGCGCAGGCAATGTATACGGTCAGAGCGCTGACTGGGTAACCAAGGTTGTTGATTACACCGACAAGGCTTCCATGAACGCTTCCGGCTTCAGCATCGGTGCTGACTGGGTTGACGGCGCAGGCGCAGATCGTAACGCTGTTGCATATCCTTTCAAGGGTATCATGAACTACTTCCGTATCGACTACAACATGAGCGCGGCTAACACCAACATCGACGTTGCTTACATCGCATTCTTCAAGACTGCTGAAGAAGCTAAGAAGTATGCCGAAGCAAGAGATATCGTTGAAAATGTTGAAGTACAGGCTGCTATTGCCGAAAAGCTGGCTAATATGCCTAAGTCGATCGTATTCGATCTGACCGATCCTAAAGAAACCCTTAAGTACACTTTCCACACTCCTAACGATACTAACTCTGTAGCTACCCAGTCCAAGAACACCACCGAGGGCTACTGGACCAAGGACAGCGACCAGGAGTACAACCTCTCCAGAGCACTCGCTTCTACCGAAACTATCAACCTCAAGGAGTACCCCGTACTTAAGATTAAGTACAAGGCATCTATCCCCGGTATCACTCAGTTCTACGTATGGCAGAACAACCAGTCCGGTAACCCCCGTGCAGACCTTACCTTTGATAAGGCAGGCGAGTGGGTTGAACAGATTTGGGACTTCTCCGGCGGCGCTATCTCCAACGGTACTTGGGACGGCTCACTGCTCAAATTCCGTATTGACCCGATGCGTAATCCCGGCGGCGAAAGAGAATGCACCATCGCTTACATCGGTTTCTTCGTTTCTGTTGAAGAAGCAGAAGCTTACACCGGTAAATAATAATTTAAGCGTAATCCAAAAGCAAATATGCTTATCAAAGAAGCAGGTCGTATGACCTGCTTCTTTTTTGCAATATCGGATAAGAGCTTTTGCGATACAAGATATTGCCTCCGATTCGCCGAGAAAAGTCTTCAATGGGTAAAAACATCCGCTCAAAGCTGATGCTTTGAGCGGATGTGCATTTGCCGAATGTAAAGTCGATTGAAATATAAATATCAGTTGCCTACAAAATATAAAGTCAGATGAAATACAAATGTAAGTTGCTTATCAATCAGTTGTCAAAAAATACAATGTTAATCGTCGCTGAAAATGTGTTCTTCACGGTCGTTTTCATCGTCATCGGAGTAGTACGGGTCGATCATGTATTTTTTGATGCCCGGATAGGCTGTATAAGTGCCGATAAAGCCCAAAAGCGAGGTTGTAAATATGAACGGAAGCAGCATGCCCAACGGCGGCCAATATGCGAAAATCAGGTAGCTGACGACCAAAACTGCGGCGATGCCGAGCAAGCCGACTATATTGCGTTTAGCGCAGAGAAAAGTGAAGATGAAAGAGTTTTTGAGCACCTTAAAGACATTAAGCTTGAAAGTGACCAAAATCGTGTACATGTAAAAGCGCATGATGAAATAAACTATAGCTAACAGCAGAGCCATCCAGAACATTATGTCTGTCATGAAGTTGACGCCGGTGTTGTAGCGGAAGAAAATCACATCATAACAAATAACAACGCCAAAAATCAAATCGAGAATGCCGAGCAGAATGGAGGAAAGAAAGTTTCTTTTCATGGTGGAAATATAGTCGCTCCAAACGTAGGCGTGTTCCTCGCGCGAAAAATTGCGGAAAATGTACGCCATGCCGCTGTTCGCGAGACCGAATGTGAGAACGACCAGAATTCCGAGCCACATCAGGGTGTACGAAGCCCTGCCGGGATAGGAGCTTTCCATCAGGCGGCCGTATTTTTCAAAGCCCAACAGCGCAGTCATGGCGGGCGTGTTGCCGGTGTGAAGCAGTACCGAATTGAGCTGTTGGTACATCGGGCCGGCCGGGGTGGTGAACCTTACATCAAGGTTGCCGGAAAGTCCGAGCAAAAATAAGAACAGCGGAAAATTGAAGAGATAATACAGCAAATTTACACTGCAAAACTTCCAAAATTTGCGAAAATAGATTTTGAAGAAATTGATAAAGGAAAAATCGCCTTTTTTGACGGAGTCCTTTTTGATGCCCTTGCCGGGCTTGTTGTAATCGATAAATTTAAACTTTCCCATTTTTATCCTCTTATTTTTTTATATTCTGTACATGAGGCATTGCGCAAAATCCAGCATCAGCATTGCCAAAGCGAATACGGCGAACCACAATATGTATTTGCCTACGAAAACGTAATCAAGCGTACGTATAAACGGGG
The DNA here is from genome assembly GCA_964459175.1 of uncultured Oscillospiraceae bacterium. Classification (GTDB taxonomy): domain Bacteria; phylum Bacillota; class Clostridia; order Oscillospirales; family SIG627; genus SIG627. The sequence continues at coordinate 809 of CAYWMF010000062.1, read as the reverse complement.
TCCCCGAAGTGTAAAGCCGCACCGAAGCGGTGGAGATATACGACAGATACCACATGATGAGCCACGCCGCGCAAAGGCGGATAAAGGTCATCGTGACGGCGAAAAATACGCCGAAGCTGCCGAAGAAAGCGTAAATGTCCAAGGCGAGTATTATCCCGACAAAGGCGCCGGAAGCGAGCGAAAGCGCCGGAATGTATATCGTAAGGCCGACAAGAAACACAACGCACATCGGTATAATATCCCATAGCCAGAATTCGAGCAAGCTTGAATAAAAGCCGCGGTTTTTGTCGCACACTCGAAGCGTATGGTTGATGAACGCAAAATCGTTCGGCGTAAAAAAGCATATTATCAGAAAAATCAGGCAGACTGCGCTGTTTACCGCGAAGAAAATGCGGTACAGTTTGAAAAAATCTCTTTCACCGTACAATGCCACAAAGTATCACCCGCTAAATTCTATGTGTGCGGCGGGCGAAGTATTCTCAGCTGCGTTCGGTTTCGGCGGCGATTTCCTCGGCGCGGTCGGTGCATTTTTGCATCGCGCGTGAAATTGTGCCGCAAAAATCGTCTTTTTCAAAGCTTTGCAAAGCCGCGAGCGTCGTGCCGTTGGGCGAGGTTACCATCTTAATCAATTCGTCCGGTGTCATGGTACTTTGCGCCATCATTTTAGCCGAGCCGATAATGCTTTGAATGACCAGCGGAAGCACATCGTCGTCAATGCCCTGGGCTTTAGCACCGTCGCACATTGCTTTGGCGAACAGGTAAACGTAGGCGGGCGACGAGCCGTTTACCGCGATAATGCGGTTCATCAT
>CAYWMF010000061.1:0-7541 GCA_964459175.1 uncultured Oscillospiraceae bacterium | reverse complement strand
CAATATAAGCGACGGCGTCGTCATACATTTTCATCTGAATAAGCCCTAGAATTACGTGCAGCTTATTGGTAAAATCGTGATTATTCGCGCGCATAGAATCCACCAAATACCGCGTGCCCGCCAAATCCTCCATAAGTGCCGTATATTCGGCGCGGTTGTGAAGAATGGCGGCGGCGCCGATGATTTCACCGTTTTCGAGTATCGGAATGCGATCGACGAGAATATTGGCGTTGTTGAGCTTTTGATCGTGAATGTTGAACTCCTTTTCTCCGCGTTCAAAGGTGCGCATCAAAAATGTGTCGTCGCAAGTGACTTTCAGCGGCTTTGCAACAATGTCCTCGGGCTTGGCTCCGTCGCCGCACAACATTGTCGCCGCCGGCAGGTTGGCAAACTGCACCACACCGTCGCGGTCAATGGCGAGTATACCCTCGCGAAGCGATTCGAGAATGTTGTCTCTTATGCGGTACATTGCGGAAAAAACGCCCGGTTCATACCCCAAAAGGCTCTTTTTTATCCAGCCGGAAAGCTCTGCCGAAATCAAAAGCTCGGTCAAAATCGCCGTTACGGTTATCAGCGCAAAAATAAAAAGTATCTGCGCCGTTTCACTGCGTATGTTTTTCATCAGCATTATTGCCATGACAAAGCCGGTGTAATTTCCGTCCTTATCGTATACCGCCGCATAGGCACGGCGCTGTGTGCCGGAGGGACCGTCGGCGTTGACGGCATAATAGCGCTCTGCGGTGTTTTCAAACTGCGGCTGCGCACCGTCGTATACCGTGCCGATGAGCTCGTGATTGGAATGGTAAAGGCGCAAATTGTCCGTACTTACTATGGAAATAACGTCTATGTCGTCCAGCGAGTTTTTCAGCGCGTCAAGATACTGCGTCAGCGTTTCGGACGGGGTTCCGTCGGCCTCGTCGAGTAGCGGCGACCAGGCGATTGTTTCGGCAATATTGCGCAGGTTTCTGTCGCGCTTTTGCGTTTCGAAATTGATATTTATCAGTGTTCCCGCCACGCCCAAAAACAGCGCCAGCGTGATTATGAGAATCAGCTGAGTGGTGAATATTTTACGGCTGATTCGGCTTTCTCCGACTTCAACGGCTTTCATTCGGGGCACCTCCGATTTTTTATATAAATATTGTAGCATAAAACACTGCGGAAGTCAATACTTGCGACGATTAGCAAGCGGCGGGGGAGGGTTTTGAAAGTAAAATAAACGCGCAAAATAAAATCCGTATCACTAATTTTCATAAAATTGACTTTGCGCCGGCGGTGTGGTATACTTTGGACGTAATAAGAAATCACACACAAAAGGAGCTATTCATCATGGGAAGTATTTTCGAAACAATTATGCTGGTTTGCTTTGGCTTGTCATGGCCTATCAACGCTATTAAGGCCTATAAGGCCGGCACCGCCAAGGCATCGAGCCTGCCGTTCATTTTGCTTATTTTGACGGGCTATATCGCCGGTATCTCCGCCAAAATCATCACCGGTCAGTTTAACTACGTTTTGGTTGTTTACCTGCTCAACCTCGTTATCGTATGCTTTAACATCCTTATCTACTTCAGAAATGTAAGACTTGACAAAAGAAACTCACATCACAGCGGAAAGGGAGAGAAAGTCAATGCTTGAAAAGGAACTCAAAAAATACCAATCGCTCAACAAATTCGCCGATAAAAGCGGAACCGTAATTTTCGGCGGCACACAGGACAAGGAAATCCCGCTTTGCGAGCTTAAACAGGCTTTTGCACCCGACGAGGTGCTCTACAACAGAAGCGTTGAAAACCTTTGCACCGATAACGCGCTGGAGGCTTACAAGGCCTGCGTTTCGGGTCTTAACCCCGACACCGTGATTTTGCACATTGGCGAAAAGGATATCGAGCTTTTCGGCAAAAACGAAGCCGCATTCGAGAATAAATATCGCGAGCTCATAAACTACATCAGAGCCGAAACTCCCGATTGCCATGTTGCGGTCGTTTCAATCAAAAACCCCGACAACGACCCCGAAACGGCATGCCTCAACAAGCGCTTGGAGTATATCGCGGATTCCGAAAAATGTGATTTTGAGGATATTTCCACCCGCCGCTCCTTCAATTCCGTCGGTGCAAAAAGCGTTGCCACGTTTCTTCACACCATCGGCTTTACTCGGCCGCTGGTTAACCGTCGCCCGGTCGGTGACCTTGTAAGAATACTTTTTTGCGAATAAAATACAGCAATTGCATATTTACAGTAAAAAGCTCACAGACGGTTGCCTGTGAGCTTTTTGTTGTGCGGAACTATCGACAAGCCGTCGAACTTACAACAGTTTTTTGACTGTTTCATGACATTTTGTGCTTTTGCGAGGCGGATTTGCTCCAAACTGTGCGTTCGCTGTCGGCAGTTTTAATTACCACCCTTTCGATTTCGCCCTTGGTGGGGATAGTAACGGCAAAATCGCCGGTTTCGAAAAAGCCGAACACCGCGCTGAAGCGGAAGCCCACATACAGCGTATCGCCGATTTCGCGGTAGTGACAGCCGATAAAGCCGCTCGGAAACGAGCCGGGGTAAAAGCCATTGATGCTCACCGCTTCGCCGCTCACCTCAACCGACTCGATGCCGGCGCTTTGGCAGGCGCGGAAGCTCATACATCGCCAGCCGTACCGTCCCGCAAAAAATATCAGCGCAAGCAGGGCGGCGACGACAAGCAAGACTAAAATAAATTTTTTCATTTGTTATCGTCGGGTGCTGCTTCGGTGGGCTTTGCCGCGATAAGCTCCGCGCCGTAACGGCACAAAACCGACATTACGATGAACATCACGCCAAACGCAACCTCGTCGCAGCTCAGCTCGACGGGTGCCACGCCGACCATCAGACCGGCAATTATTTCATGCGCAATTTTTGCCGCAACAGTCGCGGCGATCGGAATCCAAATCACATGAATGCCCAGCCGCAAAAGCTCGTTCGCACCCTCGAGCGTAAAGGGTGTTCCGGCCTCCAGCTCGTGCGAAAAATAGCGGTAGGCGAGCAGAGAAACGGCAAATTCGCCGGCGCAAAGCAGTATGCCCACCGCGATCGCCGAATAAACCGTTCCAAGCGTTACGCCGCCCTCAAGCTCAATAATGCCCTGCAGGGTCATGCAGCTCAGCTCGACGGCTTTTTCACCCACAATCAGCGCGATAATGCCCACGACACAGCCGCAAAAGCCGACGATAGCCAGAATATAGCATACCTTGCTGAATATTTTACCGATTTTGGAAAGTATCTGAATTGTATTTAAGCTTTTTATGATGATACACCTCTTAATTTTATCTTCTTTTAAAAACTGCAATTTGCGGATTTGTACAATTTTCACCGTACTCACAAACAAGTATAAAGCTTTCACGCGCGACTACGCCGAAGCAGGTCTTTTTGCTGTCGTCAAAAAGATTTTCAACCTGCGCACCGAGGTACATTTCGTCGTCGTTCAACATCTTTGCCGTCCCGCCGTTCGGCAGGGGATATTCAAGGTTCACAAAGCTTCCCACAAGCGGGTAAAGCTCCGTAAGCTTTGCCATTCCCGCAACCTCAAGCGCGTTGATTTCGTCAATCAGCCCCTGCTTGAACGCGATATACGCCTCCTTGCCGCCGGTCAATATGTATTTCGCAACAAAGCATTGCTTGCCGAACGGACAGCCGTCGGTTTCCATACAGCCCTTACAGCTGTTTTTGAATTGACATTCGTCGCAATTTGCACCGCAAATAGATGTGTTCATATGCCCTCCGAATTGATTTAAAATATTCGTTCTAAAACACACGTTTTAGAATGTGTATTCTATTATACTACCGTTTTGTTCATAAATCAATGACTATATTGTAAACATTTTGGAATCACGTCAAAAAACAGCATATTTTTCAAGGTATTTTTGCCGAAAATATTGACTTTTGAATAAAAATGTGTTATTATTATAGTAAATTTACCACGAGTGTATCGAGAAGGAAAATCATGACAAGAAAAGAAGAAAAAGAAGCAACAAAAAAACGCATTTTATCGGCTTGTGTAAAGCTTTTTATAGATCAAGGCTACTATAAAACCTCTCTCACCGGTATTGTCAAGGAGGCGGGAGTATCATTCTCATCGTTCCAAAATATTTTCGGCACCAAGGACGGCGTTCTGCTTGAGCTGACCGAAATCATGTTCGACGGCCAATTCGAGGCCGCGCGCAAGGTGGGCGAGCGCGCTTTGAAGCCGGTTCTGGTCTACGCCGCCGAAACCGCCATTCAGATAACCGTCACCGAGCTTAACGAAAATATCCGCCAGATTTATGTCGAAGCCTATTCAAACCCCGCCGCGGCGGAATACATATATATGCGCACCTCCAAGGAGCTTACCAAGATTTTTTCGTCCTATAACCCCGACTACAGCGAAAGCGATTTTTACGAATTCGAAATCGGCTCCGCCGGCGTGATGCGCGGCTACCTGTCGCGTAAATGCGACCAGTATTTCACCCTCGAAAAGAAGCTCACCAAATTCCTTACCATAACGCTTCGGGCGTATAACGTCCCACCGAATGAAATCGACGAGGCAATAAAGTTTGTTTTAACCCTCGACATCAAGGCAATTTCCACCCGAATCATGCACGCACTGTTCGATTCTCTCGCCATGCAGCTGGCTTTCAACCTCACGTGATACAGCAATGCTCATTCCCGCAAAATTCGCGGAACGACACCATATTAACGCAAGCGCCGACCTTATACACAATGAGGACGACTGCCTTCAAACGGCGGAATATATATTAAATAACCCGCTGAAACGGCGCTTGGACGCTTCGGCTTTCCAACCCACTTAACGGGAAAACCCTTAACATAAATCGAAAAACAATTTCGGAGGTATACAATGAAAACAAAAAAGCTTTTATCATTCGTTCTTGTGATGATAACGGTGCTGGCAATCGCCGTGACGGCGGTTAATGCCGCGGACGATATTTTCGAAAGCGGCAACGGCGACGCCAAATCACCGTATCTGATCAAAACCCTTGAACAGCTCGAAAAATTTGCTCAAAGCGTCAATGACGGCAATGACTATTACACCAAATTCATCGCTTTGGCAGATGACATCGACATGTCCGAGGAATACGGCGCCGGCAAAAAAAGCTGGACGTCTATCGGCACAAATGATAGATATCCATTCGCCGGTACATTCGACGGCGCGGGCTACAAAATCCGCGGAATATATATTTCAGATAATGCTTACGGCGGATATGTCGGCCTTTTCGGTTATGTTAAAGAGGGCGCCAAAATCAAGGCTCTCGGTCTTGCCGGCGGCCAAATCATCGCAAGCGGCGATGCCTCATACGTCGGCGGTATCGCGGCTATAAACAACGCCATAATAGAAGATTGCTTCAGCTCCTGTACAATTACCACGTCGGCTCAAGCAATGGTCGGCGGTATTGTCGGAATTAACAATAACAAAATCTACTGCTGCTACAATACCGGCGCGATCACCGCAAACGGCCTGCGGAGCACTATCGGCGGTATCACCGGCATGAACGGCGGCATTATACACCAATGCTTCAATACCGGTACGATTACCGCCACATCCGGCGCGGCGGGCGGTATAGTCGGAAGAGCCCAAAACATCGGCGCATCGGCGGACGTTGAAATTTTAAACTGCTATAATGTCGGTTCCGTCCAAGACAGCATAGGCAACTACTCCGCCGCGCTCGGCGGTATCTGCGGCGATGCTATAGGCAGTGAAGTCAAAATTCAATACTCCTATAACTTCGGTGATATTATCCCAAATGAAGACAACTACTCCTATGCCGGCGGTATTTGCGGCATGACGGGCAATGACCCCTCGATTCTTTGCTGCTATAACCTCAAGGGCAAGGCTAACGATCAAATCGTCGGCAGTAACAACGCAAACATTACACAATCCGACAGCTTAGACGCGGCGGATTTCACGGATTTTACCAAGCTTGTCGGCTTCGCTTACCCCACAATCTGGATTCTGTCGTCGTCGCGCCCGATTTTGCTCAATAATCCCGAGCCCGGCCTTATCGAGGACTACCCGCTGATTATCAAAACCGTTGGCGATTTGGAGGATTTCCGCGACAGCGTCAACGCCGGCAACGACTACACGGGCATGTTTATCAAGCTTGGCGCAAATATCGACATGTCTGCCAAGTACGGCGAGGGCAAAAAGAGTTGGTCGGCGATCGGCTGGGACACAGACGCAAACACAAACAGAAGGTTTAACGGTACCTTTGACGGCGCCGGCTATGAGATACGGAATTTGTATGCTTATAACACCGAAGGTAGTCTTTTCCAATATATTGAGGAAAAAGGCACCGTCAAGAACCTTGGCGTTACCGGTAAAATTACATCCAGTAAAAGAAACGATAGAGTCGCTTCAATAGCTGAATTACTTTATGGAAGTATAACCAACTGCTACAGTAAATGCGATTTTTATCTTTCGGGCGAATCAGGCAAAGTATACGGCGGCGGCATTGCCGGCACGGGTCTCCCGCTCTCAGAAATCAGCGACTGCTATTTTGCCGGAAGCTTCACCTCGTTAGGCGGTCAAACACAGTTTTACGCCATCATAATAACGAGCTCCGGTTATATGCCAGAAAATTGTTACTGGCTAAACACTGCGGCGGAAAATGGTGCTCCATTTACTAGTGCAGTGATGGAAAGATATAAAAACGAACCCAAAACCGCGGCTCAGTTCGCAAGCGGCGAGGTAGCTTACCTTCTGCAAAGCGCCCAGCCCGTCGATGCCACCACCGGCAAAGCCGCACAAGTCTGGGGTCAATCTCTCAGCGGCGCAAAGGCAGACGCAACACCCGTGCTTTCCAACTCGAACGAAAAAATCGTCTGCAAGGTCGAGTTTCTTCAAATCGACCCTAACGACACCACAAAATTCAAAACATTTGACACCAAATACGTCAACAAGGGCTCGACCGTCGCTTTGACAAGCTTCCCCATTTCGAGCACCATGACCTTCAAAAAGTGGTCGCAGACCGCCGATCCGAACGGCACGGAATTCACCGCCACGACGGTTGTCAACGGTGATATGACGGTTTATGCCGTCGGTGCAGATAAGTTCAACGAAACATCCGTCTCCGACAGCTATGTTTTCAAGCGCAATGAAAATGTGTCGATTTCGCTTGAAGACCATATTCAGCCGGTGGCAGGTCAATTTGACGACTACACCATAACCCTCGATTCGACAACTCCTCTGCCCGCGGGTCTTACCTTCGACGGCAAAAAAATCACCGGTACGCCCACCGAGGCCGGTTCTTACAAGCTTTCCTTCATTATTAATAATACTAATAATACAGGGCTTTCGCTGATGGGTCTGGAGCCCTCGGGCAATAAGTATACTCTCAATTTTGAAATCCAATTCGAGCAGTCGGGCACAAGCAATGACCCCATACTTATTTCCAGCATTGCCGAACTTAAGTATTTCCGCGACACGGTAAATAACGGCAACACATATAAGAATAAGCTTGTCAAGCTGACTAAGGATATTACCTTGACCGCCACCGACACGGATCCGTGGGAGAGCATAGCGAAAAGCG
>CAYWMF010000060.1:0-7608 GCA_964459175.1 uncultured Oscillospiraceae bacterium | reverse complement strand
CTTTCAATAAAAAAGTCCCAATGAATTAAGTACATAAATCCAAATAAACAGCGTTATCAGGCAAAATGCCGAGGTCAGCACCACCGCCTGTGAAGCCAGCTTTTCATCGCCGCCCATTTGCTGAGCCATCGCGAAGGAGGAAACCGCAACGGGAGAAGCAAAAATTACCAGCAGGCAGACAAGCGCCTCGCCGCTGAAGCCGAATGCCACGGCAATACTCATCATAATCAGCGGAACTATAACCAGTCGAGACAAAACTATTATCAAAATCTCGCGCACATAGCCCTTGATGCTGGAAAAGGTAAAGCTTGCACCCAGCACCACCAACGCCAGCGGCGTCGCGACGCCCGCAATATCCTTAACCGATTTTTCGATAACAGACGGCAGGCGAATTTTCAATAAAAAGAATACAACACCGACAGCGCAGCCGATTATCAACGGATTTGTAACAATGCCCTTCAACAGCTTGAGCGGCTTAACACGACCGTCGCGGAACCTTTCGAGGCAGACAACCGCCAAAACATTGAACATCGGTACAACTATCGCCACCATAAGCGAAGCAAGTCCGCTTGCACGGCCGGCGCAGATATAGTCGGCCAGCGGTACGCCGAGAATGGCAAAATTAGAGCGGAAAAAACTTTGAAGTATGACGCCGCGCTTGGAATTATCCGGGGTTATTTTCAAAACAATAAAATAGCCCACAGCAAAAACGCTCAAAACGCCGACAATCGAAAAGGCTATCAGCTTCGGATTGAATACCTCGGCCGACTCGGTTTTATAAATATTGTAAAACAGCAGAACCGGCAAAAACACCTTGAAAACCATTTTATTGACAGTGTCAAAGATCTTTTTATCGGCAAAATTCACGCATCGCAACAGGTAGCCGATTGCCATTAGTATAAATATCGGCATTATTGATTCAAACGACAGCTTTAAGCTTTCCAAAAATGCTCCCTCCTACCAAAGAACGACGAAGAATAAATACATAAGCGGTATTGTGATAACCGACAGCACATGCGAGATCATAGTCATGGAAGCGCCGGTTTTGGTATCGCCGCCGTACGCCGCGGGGAAAACTATTGTATTCAGACCGAGTGGAGTTGCGAAAGCGATAAGCGCCAGTGTAACAATTTCGTCGCTTACATGAATAAGCTTTAATATCAAAACCATCACCGTGGGAATAACAATAAGCCTCAGCGCCGTCACGATATACACCTTTTTTTCGGTAAAAAGGCTCTTCAGCTCATATCCGCCGACAACAACACCCGCCAGCACCATGGCTACCGGTCCCATACAGCTTCCGGCGTTGGAAAGAAAGTTCATAAAGAACTGCGGCACATATTTCTGTACGCCGCAAAGTCCGCAGAAAACACCCACAATAAGCGCCAGCATAGGCGGAGAAACCAAGCCTTTGGCTATGTTTTTCATTATTCCGGCGTTTTGATCCTTTGGGATAAGTATGAAAAGTCCCCAGCTGTAGCAAAGTATGCCGATGACAAGGGTGAACATGGAATATCTGAAAAACATTTCCTCGCCCCAAATTTGCAATACGATAAAATTGCCCATAAAGCCGTAGTTACCGAACACAAGCGCGTATTTATATATGTTGCGGCGGTATTCGCATTCGGCGCTTTGACGATGCTTGCGTTCAAACAATGCCGACAGCGGGTAGGACACAACAATCGCCGCGATAACAAGCACGGTACCGTAAAGAATAAGGCTTGAATTCCGGGTAAAGGTTTCGACCGTGCAGCGTGTCATCTGGTTATACAGATTAAGTGCCGGAACAAAAATATAGGTTTCCAGTCGCGACATTGCCACATATGCGTTGTCGGGCAGTATTTTGGTTTTTCTGAGCAAAAAACCGACAAGAATAAAGGTAAACATCATCAGCATCTGGCTGAGAGTTAAATTAAAAATTTCCATTTTATCTCCGTAAAACTTATTTTAAAAACTCAAGCATAACTTCCGACACTATATGCGCCGCCGTGTCGCGGCTTTTTTCGTAATCGTCGCCGGAATTCTCGTCGCCCTTGTCCGAAATGCCGCGCAATATGCCGTAGGGCGTATTATTTATGTAGCATACATGGCCGATAGCGGCGCTTTCCATATCGCCGGAAACAGCGTTAAATTTACTTCGGAGCATTTCGGTTGTTCCCGAGCTGTGCAAAAATCTGTCGCCGGTAGCTATAATACCCTTTTTATAGTGAATATTTTTGGCTTTTAATACTCTTTCGTATTCGTCGTTCATGCCCGGGTCACAATCGAAATAAATCTTATTTATGCCCGAAATCAAGCCGACCGGGTCTCCGATGGCAGAGGTATCCATATCGTACTGTACGGTTTTTTCGCCGATGACAATATCGCACAGCTCCAAATCCCGTGCGACCGCACCGCAAACGCCGATATTGACGATATAATCCGGCTTAAAGCGCATAATCATAGCCTGCGTGCAGGCGGCGGCAAACACCTTGCCGATGCCGCATTGGGCAATAACCACCCGAGTCGCGCCGATTTTTCCGCGCACAAATTCCGTGCCGCCGATAACAACGGTTTCGGACACATCAAGCTTTGATTTAAGCTCGTCCGTTTCTATTTTCATAGCACCGATAATGCCGATAAGCTTATCCATAAAATCACCTTACTCCTTATAAGTCATATCCGAAACGCTCTTATTTTTCAACACCTCGCCCATCTGCCGCGCCTCGCTTTTCGCGCCGTCGAGGTCGTGCTCGAGATAATTTCCGCATTCCACGCGCGAAACGCCCGGAATTTCTCCCTCAAAATCCGCGATAAAGCCGAGCGCTTCCTTGGTCAGAACAAGCGCCTCCTCGCGGCTGATGCTGTCGCGAAGCACAAGATAAAAGCCTGTGCGGCAACCCATGGGTCCAAAATAAATTACGCCGTCGGCAAAGCGGCTGTTACGTACATATGTAGCAAAAATATGCTCGATTGTGTGCATTGCGCCGTTGGAAAGATAGTCGCCGCCGTTGGGCTTTTTCATGCGTATATCATAGGTTACGGCATCGCCGTCCACACGCGAAACGTACACTCCCCTATCCAGGATATCATGGTTAACTTTAAAGCTTTCGATTTTTTTCATAATGCTGTCCCTTAACAATTTTTTTAATATCAACGCCCTATATTATACATCAAATCGAATGAAAAATCAACCGATTATGAAATTTTAACAAAAAAGAGGCAGAAAAACCGTAAGAAAGCATAAAATCAGGCGTAAAACTCAAAGAATTTTACGCCTGCAATATGTTATACGTTGAAGAAACCGTCGCCCAGTTTTTCGCTTAACGCAGCCGCCAGCTTTTCGCCCGCGGTCTTTGCACCCTCTACATCGGGGTGCGCAAAATCGGTGAGGGTAACTCCCCAGCCGTCGGTTTCTATGACAGCGACCTTATCGGGATAAAGCGCCGAAACCTCGCGAATTGATTCAGCCTTGTACTGACCGAAAGGTATCAGATAAAATATCGGAGTATCGGGGTATTTTTCAATAAGGCGATTCAGCGCCTCGCCGAGCTGCTCTTTAAATTTTTTATCCATATAGCTCGTATCGTTTGTACCGTGATTTATCACGATAACATCCGGCTTTACATCGTTTTCGGGCACGTTTTCGCTGATATTGTCGATAGCCTTTATAAATGTGTTGAACGAACCTACCGAAATAATGCCGGTAGCGCCGTAGCCGATGCTGTAGGTTACCGCGCCCAGCTTTTTGGAGCAGTGGTAAGGATATGCATTGGTGGCGCTGTTGCCGTCGCTGTCGGCGTTCATGTTGAGCGCGCGTATTCCCTCGGTAATGCTGTCGCCGTAGTACATAATCACCTTATTCTGCGGGATAATTCCACGCACGGTGCCGTTGTTGACGGTTACGTTTTTCAAAGCAAAGCCCTTTTCTTCTTTCCACTTGCCCTCGCCCTCCGTCATGCCGTCCGCCCAAATGCAAACAGTATGAATACCGTTATCGGGAAGCGTTACCGTCGGCTCGGTAATATGCTGACGTATCGGCTCGGCACCGTCAACCGAATAAGCGAAATACGGCGTTTTCCCGGTGGTAATAACGGTAAAATTCACATCAAAGCTTTCTGCGCCGTCGGTGAGAAAATAGAATGTACTGCCGTCGGACAGAGTCACCGTGTGCTTTGCGCCGTCGATTTCCTTTTCGAACCAGCGACCGACAAAGCCGGGCTTTTCATTTTCAAGTAAAGCATAAGTCGGGTAGTCGATTTGCTCAAGATAAATGCGATATTCCGCATTTTTCACGTCCTTTTCGGTGGAACCCTCGGTGCTGAATATGTACGCCTCGCGCTTTTTGTCCGACCACAGCACCTTTCCGCCGAAGGCCTCGGCCACAAAGCGCGCGGGAGCCAGTGTTCTGCCGCCCAACAGCAAAGGAGCAACATCCATTTCCGAAGTCTCGCCGTTGATATACATGATATTACTGCCGATAGAAGCCGAAACAATTCTTTCGCCCTTTGTTGCCGTGGCGGTCTGAGTTTCGTCCTCCCACTCAACATCGGCACCCATTTTTTCAAAAATCGCACGAATCGGAACCATAGTTCTTCCGTCGATTATCTGCGGCTTAACATCGAATTCAACCTGCTGTCCGTCGAGGTAAACCTCGACCTCCTCCATATTATATGCCGATACCGCAAGCATGCAAAGCATTAAAATCACCGTAATTACTGAAAATTTTTTCATCTTATCCACTCCTTTACCGTTTTAGAAAGCTTGCATTGCGGCATTACTTGCCGCGTCTTATATCGTACCTGTAAATCGCAATGCCTATTGACAGCATTGTCAAGGCGTCGCCTATTGCCGAGCCGTAAGCGCGGCTTGCAAGATTATATACAAGCCAAAAGGGCGAGCCCAAAAACGACACTCTTCGAATGATTTTTTCGTTGTTCAGCCAAAATGCGCTTGTATGCAAAAGCACACCCATAATCGGAAAAAGGCTGAAAATATCCTTGTATAGCAGCAATCCGACCGTCAAAATAAGCGCATTCACGGCAATGCAAATAAGCTTCACCCGCTTTTTTACAAAGCCCCTGTCCTTATTCTGTGCGGCAATCGAAGAGACCGTGCCCAAAATATCCAGCGCCGCGCCCTCGAACGCGCCCAGCATTATATATTGAATGATATACAAAACCCGCGATGTAGCGTTCAGCATAATGATATTTCCGCGCTTTTTCTGCTGATAGCTCAAAAGAAAGGTTGTTACCGCAAGTATGCCTACCACCTGTGCCGCAAACTCCATATTATAAGCTCTAAGCCTCCGCGCAGTCGATTAAAGAGCCTTCAAAAGCTCGGTCATGCCGTTAACGATAATATCATCGCCGCCCGGCTTAAGCTCGGAGCTCTTTGCCTCATAGCCGCCCTCGGAATAAGCCTTTGTCGTGGGAATATAGCCGCCCTCACTGTTGGTAAGACAGCACATAACGGTGTTTTTAAAGGGTGAAGCATCGCAAATACGAACGCCGATTTCGGTGAACGGCTCGCCGCCGATGCCGGCAAAAACCAAATCGCCGATTTTCAGAGCCGACAGGAAGAACGGAAATGCCTTCGGTCCGTTTTGAAGTCGGAGAATACGCTCGGCCTCGGCAACAACGGTGGTAAGCTCCATTTCCTTGTAGGGAAGCTCGGCACTTCTGCCCGATTCGTAATACTCGTGAATTTTTTCAGCCTCGGCGATACGGTCGTTTTCCTGATACGACGGCAGGCTTACTTCTTTGGAGGCAAACGAAATTTCGTCGGCATTCACCTTTTCGGTTATCGAGCAAATCGACAGCACCGCGCCGGCGATTATTCTGCCCATATGCTCGGCATGCTTGATACTTCGCGGAACGCCGTCGAAATCAATTCTCGAAATAGCGCTCTCGCCGACGGTCGGGTGAACATTAACGTGGTTTACATCGCCCTGCGGCGCAAGCAGGAACATACATTTTGTATTCGGAACGGCTTTTTCGATAATATCGCAGACAAAGCCCATATAGTCCGCACTTATGTATTCGCCGCCGACGGAATCGGGGTGTGTACCGAAGTTGACAATATAAATATCGTCGGCGCCCTCGCGCAGAATTTTTATCAAAGTAACCTTCTCGTTTGGCGTACCGAGCGCGTGGTCGATGCCGGGATTATTAACGCCGGGATTGGTGGCAACCGAGCCGTCCTTCATGCGGAAGCGGCGAACAAAGGATATATTTTCGGCTTTGGAATATGCAATTTCAATCGTTGATTCCTTCAAATCCGCAATGGCGTACAGCGCGGCGTCGCGTACACTCGAAATCAAAAATTCGTCATACGCGGGTGAGCTCTGCTTTTCGGAAGCGAAATCCTTGCCTACCAGCGGACCGGTATGGGTGTGCGAGCAGTTGATAAATATAGCGTCCATGTCGAGGCCTGCGGCGCGGTTTATCGCAGCCTTCATATTATCGTAGTATTCCTGCGGCAAATGGCACAAATCCAGCGCTATGACCACTGCCTTTTTCTGTCCGTCATCAAAAGCAACGGCTCGTACAAACAAATCGTCAAGTATTCCCTTTGTAAGGCGCTCTTCGTAATAACCCACGATGGGCGCACCGTATGGCGGATTGATGCAAATTTTGGAAAAGCCTGTTTTCATAAAAATCTCCTTAGCAATATATGAAATTTCGTTTTTTATCGGCTGTCAATTTTGTACAACCATAATATAGCACAACACGCCGTTATTGTCAACACAAAAGCACATCAAAGTTACAATATGTTCAAAAATATTGCAGCCGTCTTTTTAGCTATTACGGCAGGTTCTTTTTGAACACGCGATTTTTCAGCGCATCCATTCGCGCGTCAAGCTCGGCGCTCAGCTCGGCACAGTGCAAAAGCTCTCTTTCCATATCCTCGGTAAATTCAAAATCCTTTTTGTAGCGTATTTGGTGCTCAAGCGTCGCCCAAAAATCCATGGCAATTGTGCGGAGCTGAATTTCAACCCTCATCGAATGCTTTTCGCGCGCAAGATATATCGGAACACTGACTATCAGGTGCAAGCTGCGGTAACCGTTTGGCTTTGGATTTTTTATGTAGTCTTTTTGCTCGATAAGCTTGATATCGTCCTGCTTCAAGAGCGCGCGCGCCAGCATATACACATCGTCCGGGAACGAGCAAATCACGCGAACGCCCGCCACATCGTTTAAATTTTTGCGAATTGAGCGCAGATTAAAAGGCTGATTTTTTCTTTCGAGCTTTTTCCTTATACTGAAAACGCTTTTTAGGCGGGTTTTTATACTGCTTATCGGGTTGCGGTCATAGCGAAGCGAAAACTCTTCGTTGAGCACATTGAACTTTGTTTCTATCTGCATCATGGCACAGCGATAATACGCCATAAGCTTGGTGTATTCCTGAATATTGCTTCTTATTTCCTCAGGTGTGCTTTCGGGAAGTAACGAAGCGGCTTCGAAATATGTGTTTTTTTCCATTTTGCTCCTTTATTCATATAAACTGCTTGACAATGTATTTTTTTAATATTATAATATTCATATGTTGAATTTTTTGCAATTACTTGTAAAGAAACTTCACCCGAATTTTTTGACAAAATAATTGTAAATTTATTTATGCACACAG